>NZ_SDLS01000080.1:0-543 GCF_004522315.1 Amycolatopsis sp. CFH S0740
GCAGTTCCTGCGCACGCAGGCCTCGACGATGCTGGCCTGTGACTTCTTCCACGTCGACTGCGCGTTCACTCTCAAGCGGATCTACGTGTTCTTCGTACTGGAGGTCGGCAGCCGCTACGTCCACGTCCTCGGCACGACCACGAACCCGGACGGTAGATGGACCACGCAGCAGATCCGCAACCTCGTGGTGGCGCTCGGCGATCGAGTTGACGAGTTCAGCTTTCTCATCCGCGACCGGGCTGGCCAGTTCGCGGCCGCCTTCGATGCCGTCCTGGCGGACGTGGGCATCGAAACGATAAGGATTCCGCCGCGTTGTCCACGGGCCAACTGCTACGCCGAGCGGTTCGTGCTGACAGCCAGATCCGAACTCGCCGATCGTATGTTGATCCTCAACGAGCGGCATCTGCGGGCCGTGCTTGCCGAGTACGTCCGGCACTACAACGGTCGACGGCCGCACCGTTCTCGCCAGCTTCGCCCACCTCGGCCCACCTACCCCGCGGCAGACCTCAACACTCAGCGGATCAAGCGACAGCGGCTTCTCGG
>NZ_SDLS01000081.1:0-509 GCF_004522315.1 Amycolatopsis sp. CFH S0740
TGAACTGGCCCCCGAAAGTTGGACTGGCTAAGTGAAGGTTAGGCCGCGAGGGTCTGGGCTCGGTATTCGGCCGGGCTCAGGCCGCCGAGGGTGGTGGAGATGCGGGTGGTGTTGTACCAGTCGATGTAGTCGTCCAGTGCCGTGATGAACGCCTCGACGCTGTCGAACGTGTTGCGGTGGAACAGTTCTTCTTTGAGGTGGCCGAAGAAGTTCTCGGCGACGGCGTTGTCGAGGCAGGTGGCTCGCCGGGACATCGACTGGGTCAGGCCCGCGTCGGCGAGCAGCGCGCGCCAGGAGGCGTGCCGGTACTGGAAGCCCTGGTCGGAGTGCACCAGCGGCGCGGCTCCGGCGGGCAGGGTCGCGATCGCGGCGCGCAGCGAGGAGTTCGTCAGCTCCAGCGACGGGGACAGGCCGCAGCTGTAGGCGACCACGGACCGGTCGAACAGGTCGATCACGGGCGAGAGATAGAGCTTGCGGTCGCCGATGCGGAACTCGGTCACGTCGGTGAC
>NZ_SDLS01000082.1:0-449 GCF_004522315.1 Amycolatopsis sp. CFH S0740
TGAGGATTTTTCATCCTGTTGTTGCTGGTGGGGGTGGGTTGCGGGGGTGGGGAGTGGTTGGGGCGGCGGGGAAGTTGTGCTGTGCGGGGTGCGGGTGGCGCCCGGATGCCGGGCGTGGCGCGGCTGGGCATAGGCGAAGCCCCCGGCAGGGTTCGCGGATGTGAGTCAGCAAACGACCGAGGGCTTCGGAGCCCTTGTCTACCAGAGCGTTCTTCCCGTGTCGAAACAGACGGTCGTGATGGCCGGCGACCTGATCCGCAAGCACCGCAGGCGGGTCGGGTCCCGGTGGCGCAAAGCGTCGCCGGGCAGGCAGGCGCTGCTGGCGCTGGCGGTGCTGCGCCACGACCAGCGTCTGGAGGACCTGGCCGGCGGCAACGGGGTTTCCGCCTCGACGCTGCGCCGGTGGGTGCTGGAACTCGTCTCGCTGCTCGCCGCCCGCGCGCCCCGGC
>NZ_SDLS01000083.1:0-394 GCF_004522315.1 Amycolatopsis sp. CFH S0740
CGTGCTGGACGGGTTTCTGCAGCCGGTCCCGCCCGGCACCACCGGAGAACTCCACCTCGCCGGCCCCCAACTCGCCCGCGGCTACCACAACCAACCCGCACTCACCGCCACCCGCTTCACCGCCAACCCCTACGGCCCACCCGGCACCCGCATGTACCGCACCGGCGACCTCGTCCACCAAGACCACCACGGCCACCTCCACTTCCACGGCCGCACCGACACCCAAACCAAACTCCGCGGACACCGCATCGACCCCACCGAAATCGACACCGCCCTCACCACCCACCCCCACATCACCACCACCCACACCACCCTCCGAACCGACAACCCCCACAACCCCCAACTCACCACCTACCTCACCACCACCCACCCCATCGACACCCGAGAACTCCGC
>NZ_SDLS01000084.1:0-383 GCF_004522315.1 Amycolatopsis sp. CFH S0740
AGGAGGCCGCGGCTGATGATGGTTTTCTGGATTTCGCTGGTGCCCTCGCCGATCAGCAGGAACGGGGCCTCGCGCATCAGGCGCTCGATCTCGTATTCCTTCGAGTAGCCGTACCCGCCGTGGATCCGGAACGCTTCCTGGGTGACCTCGGCGCAGTACTCGCTGGCGATCAGTTTCGCCATCCCGGCCTCGACATCATTGCGGGCGCCGGAATCCTTCAACCGGGCCGCGTTCACCATCATCAGATGCGCGGCCTCGACCTTCGTCGCCATCTCGGCGAGCTTGAACGCGATCGCCTGGTGCTGCGCGATCGGCTTGCCGAACGTCGACCGCTGCTGTGCATACGCGATCGCCAGCTCGAACGACCGGATCGCGATCCCGCA
>NZ_SDLS01000085.1:0-370 GCF_004522315.1 Amycolatopsis sp. CFH S0740
CGCGATCGCCAGCTCGAACGACCGGATCGCGATCCCGCACGCCCGCGCCGCCACGTTCACCCGGCCGACCTCGACCCCGTCCATCATGTACGAGAAGCCCTTGCCCGGCGCCTCCCCCAACACCTTGTCCGCGCCGATCGTGAAACCGTCGAACACCGCCTCGGTGGTGTCGACGCCCTTGTAACCCATCTTGTCGATCTTGCCCGGGATCGTCAGCCCCGGAAGGACCTCGCCGAACCCGGAGGGCTTCTCGACCAGGAACGTCGTCAGGTTCTGATGCGCCTTCTCCGCACCCTCGTCCGTCTTCACCAACAAGGCGATCAGGTTGGACGAGCCGCCGTTGGTCAGCCACATCTTCGCGCCGTCGATC
>NZ_SDLS01000086.1:0-360 GCF_004522315.1 Amycolatopsis sp. CFH S0740
CGGTTTAGCCTCTTCCGCTTTCGCTCGCCACTACTCACGGAATCACTTTTGTTTTCTCTTCCTGCGGGTACTGAGATGTTTCACTTCCCCGCGTTCCCTCCGCACCGGCTATATATTCACCGGCGGGTAACACCACATCACTGGTGCTGGGTTTCCCCATTCGGAAATCCTCGGATCACAGCTCGGTTGACAGCTCCCCGAGGCATATCGCAGCCTCCCACGTCCTTCATCGGCTCCTGAAGCCAAGACATCCACCATGTGCCCTTAACAACTTGACCACAAAGATGCTCGCATCCACTCTACAGTTCTCAAACACCACACCAGAAACAACGTGTGTTGCCTCAGGACCCAACAGCGTGC
>NZ_SDLS01000087.1:0-341 GCF_004522315.1 Amycolatopsis sp. CFH S0740
ATGGGCCTGTTCGGGCTCACCATCCCGGAGGAGTACGGCGGCCTGGGCGAGTCGCTGCTCACCTACGCGCTGGTGGTGGAGGAGATCGCGCGCGGCTGGATGAGCGTGTCCGGCGTGATCAACACGCACTTCATCGTGGCGCACATGATCAAGCAGCATGGGACGCCGGAGCAGAAGCAGCACTTCCTGCCCCGGATGGCGACCGGCGAGGTCCGCGGCAGCTTCTCGATGTCCGAGCCGGACCTCGGGTCGGACGTCGCGGCGATCAAGACCCGGGCGCGGCGCGACGGCGACGACTACGTGATCGACGGCGCGAAGATGTGGCTGACCAACGGCGGCTC
>NZ_SDLS01000088.1:0-335 GCF_004522315.1 Amycolatopsis sp. CFH S0740
CCCGGCCCAGCCGGCCCCGGCGCAGGAGGTCCCGGCCGCCAAGGCCGAGCCCGCCGCGCCCAAGCCGGCCCCGAAGCAGCAGGACTCGTCGTCCGCCGGTTCGGTCGTGCCGCCCAAGCCGCAGGGCCCCAAGCCCGGCGGCCCGAAGCCCGGTCCGCGCACCCCGCGGGTCGGCAACAACCCGTTCGGCGTCGGTTCCGGTTCCCCGGCCCCGCGCCCGCCCGCCTCGCGTCCCGGCCCCGGCCAGGGCGGCGACAACCGTCCCCCGCGTCCGGGCGGCGGCCAGGGCGGCGGAGAGCGTCCGCCGCGTCCCGGCGGGCAGGGCGGCGGCAACC
>NZ_SDLS01000089.1:0-325 GCF_004522315.1 Amycolatopsis sp. CFH S0740
CAGAACCCCTGCGCCCTGCTCAGCCAAGCCCAGGCGACCGAGGTCATCAGCTCCGTCCGCAATCGCCAGGGCAAGGGCCTCGTCGCGCCCATCTGCACCTGGTACGACGCCGACAACAACAGCGTCGGCCTCGGGCTCCTTCCCGGGCAGGGCGGTCTCGCCGGCGCCTACACCAACGCCGACAGCGAATCCGGCTACTTCGAAGCCGCACCCGACGTCAACGGCTACCCCGCCGTCTTCGCGGGCACCACCGACGACCGGAAACGCGGCGGCTGCCAAATCGCCGTCGGAATCAAAGACGACGAACTCTTCACCGCATCCGTGC
>NZ_SDLS01000009.1:0-252031 GCF_004522315.1 Amycolatopsis sp. CFH S0740
CCCACCCAACACCCTGACCAGCACAAACCAGGATGAAAACTCCTCATTGTGGCTCCGGAACCGCCGTTGGTGAGGATGCCTCCGGAAGCCGGGCCCAGGGCGAAGAGGCCGGCCAGCCAGTCCATGACGGAGCGTTCGATTACGTTGGCGGCTGGGGAGATCTGCCACAGATTGCAGTTCTGGTTCAGCACTGCGGCAATTGCTTCGGCGTACGCACCGATGCCGTTTGGCGGACCCTGTACGTAGGCGAGGAACCTTGGGTGCGCGATCGTGGTGGTGTAGGGCACGATGCGGTCGACGACGTCGGCGAAGAACGCTTCTACGCCAAGGCCTTCTTCCGGGAACGGTTCCGCTAACAGTTTAGCCAGCGTTTCCCGGTCCGCGTCGGGGGCGATCGGGCGACTGGTGAGTGAATTTTCGTAGCTGTCGGTGAACCGGGCCAGAAGTTCGGCGGCTCTGGTCCGTTCGGCGGAATTGAGAATGAGGGAAGTGCCGTCCATGCGCCCTCTTCTGTCCGGAGGTCGTTTGGGGCACAAGGTGTCATGGTTGAGGTGGTGCGCGAATAGGGCGCGGGAAGAACTGCCCGAACGGTCGGAGAAATCTAGGGCGGCGGGACATGATCACGGGCTGCGGCCGAACGGCGGTACCGCGAAAGGGTTGTGGGGCAAGGGGTTCGGTCGACCCGATGTCCTGCGGGTGTTGCTGAACAGGCCGATCGAGCCGGGTATCGGAGCCAAGCTCCCGGACCGGCTGCTTACGGCAGCAGGTCTTCCTCGCGCTTCCGGCCAAGGTGGTTGAACAGCAGATTCAGCACAAAAGCCAGCACGGCGGCGACGGTGATCGGGCTGCCGCAGATCGTCCGCAGCCAGGCGGGGAAGTGCTGGAAGAACACCGAGTTGCCGAACCGGTCGAGGCCGAACGCGGGCAGCAAGCCGACGCCGAGCGCGACCGAGACCACGAAAGCGTTGTGGTTGCCGGAGAAATCGACCTTCTTGAGGGTCTGCACGCCGACCACCCCGACCATCGCGAACATCACCACCGCGACGCCGCCGACGACCGGTTCCGGGATCGCGGCGATGAACGCGCCGATCTTCGGCACCAGGCCCATCACGACGAGCATGCCGCCGGTTGTCGCGACCACCCAGCGGCTGCGGACGCCGGTCATCTGCACCAGTCCGACGTTCTGCGCGAACGCGGTGTCCGGGAAGGAGTTCATAAAACCGCCGAAGATCGCGGACAGGCCGTCGGTGGCGAGGCCGCGCGAAAGGTCGGCGGGCGTGACCGGACGGCCGGTGATCTCGCCGACCGCGATCAGGTCCGCGGTGGTCTCGGTGAACGACACCAGCATCACCACGCACATCGACACCACTGCGGCGACCGGGAACGTCGGCGCTCCGAAGTGGAACGGCGAGGCCAGCCCGAACCAGCTCGCGTCGCCGACGCCGGAGAAGTGCGTGCGGCCGAGCGGGATCGCGATCAGGACGCCGGCGATCAGCGCGACCAGCGGGCCGATCTGGCCGAGGAAGCCGCGCAGCACCCGGGTGAACAGCGCCACCAGCGCGATCACGCCGAACGCCAGCCCGAGGTTCGCCGGATCGCCGTAGGACGGGTCGCCGGTGTCGTGGCCGCCGATCATCGCCGTGCCGGGGCCGAGCAGCGAGATGCCGATGACCAGCAGCAGCGTCCCGGACACCAGCGGCGGGAAGAACCGGATCAGCGCGGCGAACGGCCGGGCGATCAGCAGCCCGAAGACGCCGGAGGCGATCATCGCGCCGTACACCGCGGTGAGGCCGTACTGCGCGGCGATCAGGATCATGGGGTTGACCACGGTGAACGTCGCGCCCGCGACGACCGGCAGGCGCACGCCGAACAGCCGTCCGATGCCGACCGACTGGACCAAAGTGGCCAGTCCGGCGACGAACAGGTCGGCGTTCACCAGCAGCGCGATCGACGCGTTGTCCAGGTGCAGTGCACTGCCGATGACCAGCGGCACGGCGATGCAGCCGGTGTACATGATCGCCATGTGCTGCAGTCCGAGCAGAAGCAGCCGTCCGGCGGGGAGGCCCCGGTCGACCGGGTGCGCGGCGTTGGTCATGAGCGGCTCCTTCGGTGTGGGTCCCGCCGGATTATCGCTGCACATACCGCCGGTTTGTGTGTGACCATGCCAGACATGACTGCACGACCTCCGTTCCGTGCCGATCATGTAGGGAGCCTGCTGCGGCCGGCGGTACTGCGCGAAGCGCGGCGCGACCACGCGGCTGGGGAGATCTCCGCCGAACAGCTGCGAGCCGTCGAGGACGACGCGATCCGCGACGTCGTCAAGATGCAGAAGGCGGCCGGGCTGGAATCGGCGACCGACGGCGAGTTCCGCCGGTCCTCCTGGCACATGGACTTCATCTACGCGCTCGGCGGCGTCTCGCGCAGCGACGAGCGGCTGCACGTGAAATTCCACAATCTGGCCGGCGACCTGGAGTTCAGCCCGCCGGGGCTGCAGGTCGACGGCAAGGTGCGGCTCGACGAGCCGATCTTCGCCGACCACTTCGAGTTCCTGAAGGCGCACACCGACCCGGGCATCACGCCGAAGCTGACCATCCCGTCGCCGAGCATGGTCTATTACCGCGGCGGCCGGGCGGCGGTGAGCGAAACCGTGTACCCGGAGCTGGACGAGTTCTTCACCGACCTCAGCGCGGCGTACGCGGAACAGTTGCGTGCGATGAGCGCGCTGGGCTGCACGTATCTGCAGCTGGACGACACCAGCCTCGCGTACCTCAACGACCCGAAGCAGCGCGAACTCGTCGCGCGCATGGGCAGCGACCCGGACACCATGCACCTGCGCAACATCTCGACGATCAACGCCGCGCTCGCCGGGAAACCGGACGACCTGACCGTGACGACGCACCTGTGCCGCGGCAATTTCCGCTCGTCGTGGGTGGCGTCCGGGAGCTACGAGTTCGTCGCCGAAGCGCTGTTCGGCGAGCTGGCGGTGGACGGCTTCTTCCTGGAGTACGACGACGAACGCTCCGGCGGTTTCGAGCCGTTGCGGTTCGTGCCGAAGGGAAAACGGGTCGTGCTCGGGCTCGTGACCAGCAAACGGCCAGAGCTGGAAGACCCGGACGCGCTGGTGCGGCGGATCGAGGAAGCGTCGCGGTATGTGGACGTGGACCAGCTGTGCCTGTCGCCGCAATGCGGGTTTTCCTCCACGGAGGAGGGAAACGACCTGACCGCCACTGAGCAGCTGCGGAAGCTGGAGCTGATCGTCTCGACGGCGGAGCGGGTCTGGGGTCGTTCGTGATCACCTGCGTTGTCGACTACGTGATCGACCCGGAGAAGATCGCGGACTTCGAACGGTTCGCCGCCGAGTGGATGCGTCTCGTGCAGCGCGAGGGCGGGGTGCACCACGGGTATTTCCTGCCCGCGGAAGGGGCGAGCGACGAGGCCAGGGCGTTGTTCAGCTTCGAAAGCCTGGCCGCGTACGAGCGGTACCGGACATTGTTCGGAGTGGACCCGGAGTTCGTGGCGGCGGACCGGATCCGCGACGAGAGCGGGTGCGTGATCCGGTACCGGCGGACGTTCATGCGGCCGTTGCTGCCGGACTGATCAGGCGAGGTAGCGCGACAGCTGGGCGGCCCCGTCCAGCATCGCGTGCGCCCGGGCGCTGAGCCGGAAACGCCAGGTACGCAGGGCTTCTTCCAACGGCGCGACCCCGCCCGCGTGCCGGACCTGCTCGAGCACCGCGGCGATCCGGGCGAGCGGGTAGCCGCCGCGGCGGAGTTGATGCGCGAGGCGGGCGTCGCGGACCGCGGGCGGTGGGTAGCGGCGGTTTCCGGCTCGGTCGCGCTCCGGTTGGAGGATCCCGGCGGCCTCCCATTTGCGCAGCGTGGCGGGGTGCACGGACAGCTGGTGCGCGAGCGCGCCGATCGACGGGACGGTCTCGCGGACGTCCGGCTCCTGGGTCAGGTTCCGCAGCGCGTGTTCGACCTCGGTGAGGGTGCCGCGGTCGCGCAGCAGTTCAGCGTGGCCCTGGTCGATCAGCTGGAACGCGGTGTCTTCCGAACGCTCGTTGACTGCGCGGAGGATTGCTGCCGCGCGGGCGTGGCCGAAGCCGGGACGCAGGGCGAGGAAGGTGCGCAACGCTTGCGCGTGGTGCTCGGTGTACGTCCGGTAGCCCTGCGGTCCGCGCTCGGCGGGCGGGAGGATGCCGTCCTCCTCGTAGTTGCGGACGGCCTGGGTCGACAAGCCGTGCTCGCGGGCGAGGTCCTTCGGACGCATGTCACCTCCGGTTTGAGGGTTTCCCGCTATTCAACCAGGTGATTCACGGAGAAGTGCCAACAGAGAGTTCAACGATACGGTCAAAGCAATGAAGACCTTCGACGACTTCCTCGCCCACCGTTCGCCGACCCTGCTCGGCCTGGGCGAACCCACGCACTGGACCGAGGCGTTCCCGTTGTTCCGCAACGAAATCTTCCAGCACCTCGTCCTCGAACACGGCTACCGCTCGATCGCGCTGGAGAGCGACTGCCTGGCCGGACGCCTCGTCGACCGCTACGTGACCACCGGCGAGGGCGACCTCGACAAGGTGCTGGCCACCGGGTTCAGCCACGGTTTCGGAGCGTTCCCCTCCAACCGCGCGCTGGTCGAGTGGATGCGGGCCCACAACGCCGGTCGCGCGCCCGAAGACCAGGTGCACTTCCACGGCTTCGACGCTCCCCTGGAGATGGCCAGCGCACCCAGCCCGCGCGCCGTGCTCACCGAACTGCATGGCTTCCTGGCCCAGCATCTCGACGACGTGCCGCACGACGTCGCGACCATCGAGCGGCTGGCTGGCGACGACGCGGCATGGGCGAGCGAAGCAGCGATGTGGGACGGCGCGAAGTCCAAAGGGGACAGTCCGGAAGCGCGTGAGCTGCGGTTAATCGCCGACGACCTCGCGAGCCACTTCGAACGGGCTCGGCCCGCGTTGCCCGACGGTGGCGATCTGCTCGCCCGGACCGTGGTCGGGCTCTGCCGCTACCACTCGCTGATGGCCGACACCTCGCCGGAACGGATGGGCCGGCTCGGGGCGCAGCGCGACGCGATGATGGCGGACAACCTGCTCGCGTTGCCGGGCGCCTTCGTCTCCGCGCACAACCAGCACCTCCAACGGCGCGCGGCCTCGATGATGGGTGCGCAATGGTGGAGCGCGGGCGCGCAGGTCGCGCACCGGCTCGGTGCCCGGTATGTGTTCATTGCCACCGATTTCGGCTCGTCAGATGGAGTAGAGGACCCCGCGCCGGGGACGCTGCAGGCGTATCTCGCCGCGACGGTCCAGGACCGTGAACTGGTCGAAACCGCCGGAATCGACCCCGATCTGCCCGCGCGGACCGGCGACGGACGCGGGTATCTGCCGTTCGACGCGGTCGAGGCGGCGGACGCGATCGCGTTCCTGCACCGGGTGTGACCGCCGCTCCTCGACGATCTTGGCCGAGGTGTGCTCAGATGGAGCCCGGGATGTCGGGAGGAGCGAGATGAGCACCGAGACCGTTCTCGTCGTGGGCAGCGGGCAAAGCGGCTTCCAGGCCGCGGCGTCCTTGCGGGACAAGGGGTTCGCCGGCCGCGTGGTTCTGATCGGGGACGAGCCGGGGGTGCCGTATCAGCGGCCGCCGCTGTCGAAGGCGTACCTGGCGGGCAGCGCGGGCGTAGAGCAGCTGGTGCTGCGGCCGGAGGACTACTTCGCCGAGAAGGACATCGAGCTGGTCCGCGGCCGGGTCGCCGCGATCGACCGGGACGCGGCGAAAGTGCGGCTCGAGGACGGTACGGAGCTGGGTTACGACCATTTGGTGCTGGCCACCGGCGCGCGCAACCGTGCGCTGCCGGTGCCCGGCGCCGACCTCGACGGCGTGCTGATGCTGCGCACCCGCGAGGACGCCGACCGGCTGCGGGCTTCGCTGGACGCGGCGGGCGAGGTCGTGGTGATCGGCGGCGGGTTCATCGGGCTGGAGTTCGCCTCGCACGCCGGCCGTCCGGTCACCGTGGTGGAGGCGCAGGACCGGCTGCTGGCTCGGGTCGCGTCGCCGGAGATCTCGGAATTCTTCGCCGAACACCACCGGGCGGCTGGGCACACGCTGTTGCTGGGCGTCGGGGTCACCGCGCTGCACGGGTCCGGCCACGTGGAGTCGGTTGAGCTGTCCGACGGACGACGGCTGCCTGCGGACCTCGTGGTCGTCGCGGTCGGCGTGCTGCCTGAGACGACGTTGGCCGAGGCAGCCGGGCTCGAGGTGCGCAACGGCGTGGTCGTGGACGAGCACCTGCGCACCGAGGACCCGAAGATCTTCGCGATCGGCGACTGCGCGTGCTTCCCGTGCGTGCAGGCCGGTGCCGCGACCCGGTTGGAATCCGTGCAGAACGCCGTCGACCAGGCCCGTTCGGTGGCCGCGGCGATCGCCGGGGAACCCGCGCGCTACGACAGCCTGCCGTGGTTCTGGACCGACCAGACCGGCGCGAAACTGCAGATCGCGGGCATCCTCGACGCCGCAGACCGGACCGTGGTCACCGGTGACCGGTCGGCCGGGAAGTTCTCCGTGCTGTCCTTCCGCGACGACGTGCTGATCGCCGTCGAATCGGTCAACCGCGCGCCGGACCACATCGCCGCGCGCCGGCTTTTCGCAGCGGAACCGCATCCGGCGTACGCGGATCTGGAAGCCAGCTCGTTTGATCTGAAAGCACACCTGAAGTCGCGCACCGCGGCTTGATCGGAGGTTCCGTTGCGCACGCAGGTCGCCGTGATCGGTGCCGGCCCGGCCGGGTTGCTGCTGTCGTATTTGCTGCACCAGGCGGGTGTCGAGGCTGTCGTGCTCGAAGCCCGCGACCGCGAGTACGTGCGGCAACGCGTGCGCGCTGGGGTATGCGAACAACCGACGGTCGACTTGCTCACCGAGATCGGCCTCGGCGGTCGATTGGCCGCGGAAGGCTTGCCGCACGAGGGTTTCTCGCTTCGGTTCGACGGTGCCGATCACCGCATCGCACTCACCGAGCTGACCGGCAAGGCGATCACGGTGTACGGGCAGCAGGAGATCGTGAAAGACCTCGTGGATGCGCACGAGGCCGCGGATTTGCCGCTGCACTTTGAGGTTTCCGAGGTTTCACTGTCCTCAGTGGACACTTCGCGCCCCGTTGTGCGGTACCGGGATTCCTCTGGTGCCTGGCAAACCCTGGAATGCGACGCCGTAGCAGGCTGCGACGGTTTCCACGGCGTGTCCCGTCCGTCCATTCCGGACGGTGTGCTGACTACTTTTGAACGGGAGTATCCCTTCGCTTGGCTGGGCGTTCTGGCGCGGACGCCGCCGTCGCACGAGGAGCTGATCTACACCCATCATCCGCGCGGATTTGCCTTGCACAGCATGCGTTCCCCGGACGTCACGCGGCTGTACCTTCAGGTCGATCCAGGGGAGAACCTGGCGGCCTGGTCGGATGACCGGATCTGGACGGAACTGTCGACGCGCCTGGCGGTCGATGGTGAGTTCACCCTGCAGGAGGGGCCGATCCTGGACAAGGGCATCACGCCGATGCGGAGCTTCGTGACAGAGCCCATGCGCCACGGCCGGTTGTTCCTGGCTGGCGACGCGGCGCACATCGTGCCGCCGACCGGGGCTAAGGGAATGAACCTGGCAGTCGCGGATGTGGTGGTGCTGTCGCGGGCTTTGGTGGCTTTGCTGCAGGGGGATTCGTCGCTGGCGGAGTCCTATTCGGACACTTGCCTGCGCAGGGTGTGGCGGGCGGAGCACTTCTCGTGGTTCATGACGACGATGCTGCACGTGGACCCGGGGGCGGACGCGTTTGCTCGGAAGTTGCAGCTGTCGCAGCTGCGGTATACGGCTTCGTCTAGGGCGGCGGCTACTAGTTTGGCGGAGAATTACGTGGGGTTGCCGTTCGCCTGAGCGTGTCGGCCGCCAGCATTCCGGCGGTGATGGCTGCGGAGACGACACCGAACAGCGGCGCGAGCGACAACGGCAGCACCCCTACGGCAAGCGACCCAAGACCAAACCCGCACGCCTGCACGGTGAACGACAGCGAGAACCCTGCTGACCGGCGATTCTTCGGCAGCAGTCGCTGAAGGTTGACCGAGGTCGCGGCCACCAGCGGCCCAGTGCATCCGCCGATCAGCGTCAGCGAGCCCACCAAACCGGGCCAGCCAAGGTCTGCTGCGAGCACGAGTCCGCCAGCCGCAAGGCCGGCGAGGAAGAGCCGCGGGTCGCCAGTCTTCCCTCGCCACGCGCAAAGCAAGCTGCCCGCGATGCTGGCCCCGCTGGGCACGGCGATCACCGCCGGCGCGGCCGGATCGGGCGCGCCGAGGCGATGGACCAGCGGCAACGGCGCGACCTCGATCGTGGACAGCAGCAGCCCGACGGTGAACGCACAGCACAGCCACGGCAGGCAGACGGTCAGCGGTCGCGGCGGGACATCATCGGTGACCTCGGCCCGGTGGTGCACACCCGCGCGGCGCGGGACCAGCGCCGCAGCCAGCAGGTACGCGACGGTCATGGCGGCCAACGGCGGCAGCGGTCCAGCCAGCGCGAACAGGGCAACCAACGCCGGCCCGCCGACCAGGACGCATTCGAGGACAACCGCGTCGAGCGACACGGCCCTCGGCAGTTGATCGTCGTCGACCACGTCGGCCAGCAGAGTCCGAAAGCCGCCGGACGACGCACTTGCCGCGGCACCGGGCACCACGACGAGCCCGAGGAGCACGGCATCCGGTGCATGTGCGGCCGCGGCAACCGTGAGCAGGGCAAATCCCGCTGCGGCCAGCAGCAGCAACCCGGTCAGGCCGCGGGACACGCCGACGCGGTCCAGCAACCGTGCGAGCGGCACCGCACTCGCCATTTCCGCGGCGACGTAGACCGCCATCAGAACGCCGCCGAGCCGGTACGACCCAGTGGTAGCCGTGGTCAGCAGAGTGAACGCGAGCGGTGTCATCGTCGCCGGGAGCCGGGCGCACTGGACCCCAGCCGACCAGCGCCAATACGCCCGATGAGTGAGCACTGACATGCGAATACGCTCGCTGGGCCGCGAGGCGCGGCATAGTGATTCGGGTGGAAGCGAATGTTGTGGCTCGGTCGTGATAAAGCTGGTCATGACCGCGGCGGGCAGTCAGCGCGTCCGGTTCGCGATCTCGCCGCTGGAGGAAGTGCTCGGCGCAGTGCAGACCCTGCTGGGCGTTCGCGGACATCCGGCACACCTGCCGTGGGTGTCCAGCGCACCCGCCCTGGCCGACCTCGGCATCTCCGAGTTGGCGACAGTGCTGAACGCACGGCACTACATCACGGAGTTCTTGAGCCCGCCTCCTGACGGTCCGGAAACGACCGCGGAAACACAACTGAACGCCGTTCGTGCCACCCCGCCTTCCCAGGTCGCACTGGAACTGGCGATGGTCGACGCCGACCTGAGCGCCCTGCCCGACGACCCGGCCGCCGCACGGGACCTGCTCGCCGACCAACTCGAGACCGTCTGGAACGCATTGCTCGCACCGGCCTGGCCCGCGCTGCGCGAACTGCTCGCGGCCGACATCGCGCACCGAACGCGGCTTCTCGGCGAGGGCGGGCTCACGAAGGCGTTGGCCGAACTGCATCCGGGCGTGAGGCTGGCCGGGACGTCGATCCTCGTCGACCTCCGATCCCGGGAACGCCTGGACATCGACGCGCGCGGGTTGCTGCTCATCCCGGCCGTGTTCGCGTGGCCGAATGTCGGGGTGGTGACTGTGCCGCCGTGGCAGCCAGCCCTGCTGTATCCCGCCCGCGGCGTCGCGTCGTTGTGGGCCACGCCAACGGAACCGCTGGAAGCGCTGACCAATCTCCTCGGCCGGACGCGCGCGCTCCTGCTCGCACGCTTGGACCGGCCCTCCGCGACCGTCGACCTCGCCCAGCAGTTGCGCCTCGCTCCGGCGACAGTGTCCGCGCACCTGACCACCCTGGGCGCGGCCGGACTTCTGACCAACGACCGCAGCCGGCACCGCGTGCTTTACCGCCGCACAGCCTTGGGCGACGCGTTGCTCCAAGCCAATGCCGCTCCCAAGGACACGCTGCCCACCTGGTCAACCAAAGGTTGACGCAACCCAATCGTCAACCTACAGTTGACGCCATGACCGACTCCGTGAAGCTCGACGACCTCATCAGCGCCATCAAAGCCAACAACGAAAAAGACGCCCTCGCCCAGCTCACCGACGCCGTCTACGTCGGCCAGCATCTCGGCGACGTCGCTGACCACCTCATCGGCCACTTCGTCGACCAGGCTCGCCGCAGCGGGGCGTCCTGGACCGACATCGGGGCCAGTATGGGCGTGACCAAACAAGCCGCCCAGAAGAGATTCGTTCCGAAGAGCGACGATTCATCCGGTGGAATACAACGCATGTTCGGCCGCTACACCGACCGCGCGCGGCACGTGGTCGTCGCGGCTCAGCAGGCGGCTATCGACAACAAGAGCCCCGAGATCGACACCGTGCACCTGCTGCTTGGCCTGCTTTCCGAACCCGACGCGCTGGCGGCGGGAGCGATTGTCGCGCAGGGGATAACCCTCGATGCGGTCAGGGAAGCCGCCGAGGCGAGGCTGCCGGAGCCGGTCGACGGGGCTCCCGAGAAGGTGCCGTTCGCGGCTGCGGGCAAGAAAACTCTCGAACTCACTCTGCGCGAGGGGCTGCGGCTCGGGCACAACTACATCGGCACCGAGCACATTCTCCTTGCCTTGCTGGAACAAGGCGAGGGCGCGGGTTACGAAGTCCTTGCCGCCCTGGGAGTCGACAAGGAAAAGGCCGAAACGAAGATCAAGGAATTCCTCGCGGAAATTCTCAGCACCATGCAGAAATGACAAAAGAAGGGCTCTCCCCGAAAACCGGGGAGAGCCCTTCCGCAGCACCAAAAATCAGGCTTCGACCTCAGACTGGTCCCCGGCCCACAGCGTGTGGAACGAGCCGGGACGGTCCACCCGCCGATAGGTGTGCGCGCCGAAGAAGTCGCGCTGCCCCTGCACCAACGCGGCCGGCAGCCGGTCCGCGCGGAGGCCGTCGTAGTACGCCAGTGCGGTCGAGAAGCCGGGCGTCGGGATGCCCAGGCGGACCGCCGTCGAGATGACCGAGCGCCACGAGTCCTGCGCGTTTTCGACCGCCGCACGGAAACCGCCGGACGTGAGCAGCGTCGGGAGGCCCGGCTCCGCGGCGTAGGCGGACGTGATGTCGTTCAGGAACTTCGCCCGGATGATGCAGCCGCCGCGCCAGATCGACGCGACGCGGCCCAGGTCGATGTCCCAGCCGTACTCCGCGGCGCCTGCCTGGATCTGGTTGAAGCCCTGTGCGTACGCGACCACCTTCGACGCGTACAGCGCCTGCTCGACGTCGTCCGCGAAGGTCTCCAGCGCCGACCCAGTGAGCGGCGTGCGCTTCGGGCCGCCCAGACCGCGTGCGGCCGAACGCAATCCCGTCGACCCGGACAGCGACCGCGCGAACACGGCTTCCGCGATGCCGCTGATCGGCACGCCGAGGTCGAGCCCGATCTGCACGGTCCAGCGGCCGGTGCCCTTCTGCTCCGCCGCGTCCTCGACCACGTCGACGAACGGCTTGCCGGACGCGCCGTCGACGTGCTTGAGCACCTGGGCGGTGATCTCGATCAAGTACGAGTCGAGCCGCCCGGTGTTCCAGGTGCCGAACACGTCGGCGATCTCCGCTGGCGAGTAGCCCGCCGCGCCGCGCAGCAGGTCGAACGACTCGGCGATCAGCTGCATGTCGGCGTACTCGATGCCGTTGTGCACCATTTTGACGAAGTGCCCGGCCCCGTCCGCGCCGACGTGCGTGCAGCACGGTTCGCCGTCGACCTTCGCCGAGATGTCCTCGAACAGCGGCCCGAGCGACTCGTAGGACTCCTTCGACCCGCCGGGCATGATGCTCGGCCCGTGCAGCGCGCCTTCCTCGCCGCCGGACACGCCGGTGCCGACGAAGTGCAGGCCGCGTTCGCGCAGCGCCTGCTCGCGGCGGCGGGTGTCCGCGAAGTGCGCGTTGCCCGCGTCCACGATCACGTCGCCCGGCTCCAGCAGCGGCGCGAACTCCTCGATGACGGCGTCGGTCGGGCCGCCCGCCTTCACCATGATCACGATCTGCCGCGGCCGCTCCAGCGCGTCGACGAACTCCTGCGCGGAGTACGCCGGGATGAAGTCGCCTTCGTCGCCGAACTGCTCGACGAGCGAGCGGGTGCGCTCCTCGGAGCGGTTGTGCAGGGCGACCGTGTGCCCGTGCCGGGCCAGGTTCCGCGCCAGGTTGCGGCCCATGACCGCGAGGCCGGTGACCCCGATGCTCGCCTTCTTGCTCATCCGAAACCTTTCCGAAAACCTCTGCCGGATTCCGAGCCTAGCCACAAAACCGGTGCTCACGAGAAGCAGCGGATCGGGCCCCCGTTCCAGGCCAGCATGTCCTTCAGCGGAGCCACCAGATCGAGTGGCGCACCCCACCCTTCGCCGTCGAGTTCGGCGTACGCCCGGTGCAGGTTCCCGGCGAGCCGCTCCTGCTCGGTCAGCTCGGCGAACCGGCCGAGGTCGGTCGCCTTCGCCTGTTCCAGCGGCGAGCGCCCGGCCGCCTTGCCGGTTTCCGCCGCGCGCTGGACGAACTCCAGGTAGTCGTCGACCGCGTCCACCGTTTCGAGCCCGCACACCGGACCGTGACCGGGCAGGATGAGCGCCGGGTCGAGTTCGCGGATCACGTTCAGCGCGGCCCGCCAGCCCGCCACCGAGCCCATCAGCGCGAACGGGCTGCCGCCGTTGAACACCAGGTCGCCCGCGTACAGCAGCCGCTGCTCGGGCAGCCAGACCAGGACGTCGTTGGTGGTGTGCGCGGCGTGGCCAGGGTGGATGAGGTCGATCCGGGTCTGCCCGGCGTAGAGCGTGACGGTGTCGTCGAAGACCAGGTCGGGCACGCGCAGTTCGAGCTTGCCCCAGTCGCTGTCGGTGAAGACGCCCTCATACCGCTGGATCCCGTCGGCCAGCAGCGTCTCGCGGGTCTTGCGGTGGCCGACGACGGTGGCGCCGCCGACCAGATAGTTGCCGTTGGTGTGGTCGCCGTGGTGATGGGTGTTGACGAGCGTCGTGACCGGGCCGACGGTGTCGCCGACGGCCGAAAGCAGGGCCCGCGTACGTCGTTCGGTCGCGCATGTGTCGATAAGCACAGCGTGCCCGTCGGCGTCGACGAAGCCGCAATTGTTGATGAACCAGGAACCGTCGGGCTGGACGTAGCCGAACGCGCCGTCTGCCAGCTGTTTGACGCTCGCCGCGCCGGGGGATCGATCGATCACGCCGACACTATGCCGTCCCGGCCGCCGGCGCGGGGAGTCCGCGGCTCAGCTGTGCCCGGAAGTCTCCTCTTAGTCCGAATGGAGTAGCCGAGATGTCCGGGGCGCCGGGAATCCACTGCTCCGGCAGGGTGACATGCCGGGTGACTGGCGTTCTCGCGCATTTCCTGAAACGCTGCCGGGTGTCATCATCGAACTCCGTTGGGTCGCAGTGGCCTGGGTGGTTCGTAGTTCGCGGTCCGGCGGAGAGCCCGTCGGCAGTAGTGGTTCAGGAGAGCAAGGGGAGATGGCGAGCACCGTCACCTCGCGCCGCAAGCAGCTCGGCAATGAGCTCAGGCATGCTCGAAACGCCGCGAAGATGACGCAGCAGCAAGTCGCCGAGGTACTCGGCTGCACCCAGGGCAAGGTCAACAAGATCGAGTCCGGTGCGGTGGGGGTCAAGCTCGGAGATGTGCGGACCATGCTGAACGCGTTCGGGATCAACGGCGAAGAGGCCGACACTCTGATGAACCTGGCCCGGGCCGCGGCCGGGCAGCGCGGCCATTGGTCGGGCTACCGGTCGGTGGTGCCGCACTGGTTCCGCACCTTCACCGACCTCGAGCCCGCCGCCGCGGAGATCCTTACCTGGCACGGCGAGCGCGTGCCGGGGCCGCTGCAGTCCGAGCACTACATGCTCAAGCAGTTCACCGAGGCGGGAGCCACCGACGTCACGTCGCTGGTGCGCAACCGGCTCGACCGCAAGGCGGTGTTCGACCAGCAGCAGCCGCCGTACTACCGGTTCATCATCAGCGAGGGCGCGCTGCGCCGCGCACCCGGCGGGTTCGCGCCCGCGGTGATGCTGGACCAGGTGGAGCACCTGCTCGCGCTCGACCGGCACCCGCGCGTCTACGTGCACGTGCTGCCCTTCAGCGCGAAGCTCGCCGCGGTGCCCAACGACTTCACGATCATGCGGTTCCCGGACCGCACCCGCGACTTCGTCTACATCGAACACTCCGCGGGCGGGCTGTACCTCGACGACGTGAAGGACTTCAACATCTTCGTGGACTCGTGGGACCGCCTGCGCGGCGCGGCCTTGGAGCGGGGCGAGACGCGGCAGTTCCTCAAGGAGCTGGCGGAAAGCTACCGTTCGCAGATGATGTGACCAGTGCTTCGAGTACGGGCACGGTGGCTTCGGCGGCGGGCAGGGCGTTGATCTCCGCCTGTACGCGACGCGCCGCCTCGCGGTAACTGGAGTCGGCCAGCAACTCCGCGGCGGCTTGGCGGATTTCGTCCGGAGTGGACGTTTCCGGGTCGAGCACGCGGCCGACGTGCAGCGCGGCGCAGCGCCGGGCGTTGCCGGGCTGGTCGGCGCCCATCGGGAAGAGCAGCGACGGCAGACCGTGCGAGAGCGCGCCGATCACGCTGCCGGACCCGGCGTGCGAGATCATCAAATCGAGGCGCGGCAACAGTTCGGCCTGCGGGACGAACCGTTCCACGCGGACGTGCGCCGGTTGCGGTCCGAACTCGGCGGGGTCGATCTGGGTGCCGACGGTGGCGGTCACCTCCGCGTCCAACTGGCCCAACCCGGCGAGGGTGCGCTCGATGAGGTCGCCGGACTCGAGGTTGAAGTTGGTGCCGAGCGTGAAGTACACGTGCGGCTTCCCGGCGGGTTGCCGCGGTGCGACCGGATCTCCTTGGCGGAACGAGAAAGTACTGGGCGGCAGCGGCGAGCTGGGGTCCCGAAAGGACGGCGGGAGCGGCGAAAGCACCTGGCCGCGGGTCAGCATTTCGAGCTCCGGATCGTCCGGCAGACCGTGCGCCGCGCGAGCTTCCGCGAGCGGTTCGGCGAGGAGTTCCTTGCGCAGCAACGTTCCCGCGGCGAGCACCAGGACAGTGGCGCACGGCAGACCCAGCACCTCGGCGGCGATCGCGGCGGAGAAGTCCACTTCGTCCCGGACGATCAGGTCCGGTCGCCATTCCCGGGCCAGCTCCAGCAGCACCGGCACGTGTTTGCGGGTCGCGCGGCGGGCGAACAGTTCCCGGATTTCCCAGTCGTCGCGCGCCGGATCGACCGGCGGCATCGGCTGCCGCGTCGCCTCGGCTTCGCGTGGCTCGTTGACCGCGAAGGTCGTGAACCCGGCTTTGGCGAGCGCGGGCACGTGCGAACCGCCGCCCGCGACGGCTACGGTATGGCCGCGTGCGGCAAGCGCTCGCGCGACCGGCGCCATCGGATCGAAGTGGCCGCGACCGCCGACGAACGAGAAAAGAATGCGCATCCATCCCAACCTAGTGGCCCGGATGTACCGGAGTCGTGGCATTTTCGGGCGGTTGCCGGGGGCGGCGGCGCGCGACCGCGGCGAGTGGGCACACTGGTACCCGCACGGAAGGGGAAGCTGATGACTCAGGCACCGGATCCGGAAGCCCCGGAGGGCGTCGACCTCGATCGGCCGAACGCGGCGCGGATTTACGACTGGTTCCTCGGCGGCACCGCGAACTGGGCGATCGACCGCGAGTTCGGCGAACGGGCGGTCCAGACCTTTCCGATGATCAAGACCATCGCCAGGGCCGGCCGCGAGTTCCTCGGCCGCGGCGTGCGGTACATGGCCGAACAGGGCATCGACCAGTTCCTCGACATCGGCTCCGGCGTGCCCACGGTCGGCAACGTGCACGAGATCGCCACCTCGGTGAACCCGAACGCGCGCTGTGTCTATGTCGACAACGAACCGGTGGCCGTCGCGCATTCGCAGATCCTGCTGGAACGCGACGGAGTCGCCGACCGGCACGCGGTGCTGCACGGCGACCTGCGCAACCCGGCCGACGTCTGGCCGCGCGCGCTCGACACCGGCGTCCTCGACCCGAAGCGCCCGATCGGCCTGATCATGGTCGGAGTGCTGTACTTCATCGGCCGCGACGAGCCCGCGCTGGAGATCGTGCAGAAGTATTTGTCGCTGCTGCCGTCCGGCTCGTACTTCCTGTCCTCGCACCTGACCGACGACGGCGTCCCGACGAACGACGGCGAACGCCGCGACGCGATCCACAAGCAGTACCAGCAGTCGAGCACGCCGTTCCACTACCGCTCGCGCGCGGAGTTCGGGGAGTTCTTCTCCGGGCTGGAACTGGTGGAACCGGGCATCTCGTGGGTGTCGGCCTGGCACCCGGAAGCGGGCGACTCGAGCGCGGGCGACCGGATGTCGGACGACCCCTCGTTCAGCGGCGGGATTTGCGCGCTGGGCCGTAAGCCCTGACGCTGCCGTTCCGGCTCGCCGTGACCGTCCGGCGCTGACGACCCGTTGGGGTTTTCTTCAGTAGCGCGGTGTGCGCCAGCTCCGTCTCTCGCGTTAGGTCCGTGAAGGGCTCCTTGAGGGAATCAGATTCCCTCAAGGAGCCCTTCACGGACCCTTGCCGCCGGGTGCCCGCCCGCTGAGGGAGGGGCGGAAACCTCCGCGAGCGCGGCGGGTGAAGCCGTCCCTCGTCGATAGGCGCGATCCGGCCAGTGCGCATGTCGTGAGGGTTCCCCTCACAGACGTCGGCGGGATTGGGGAAGTCGCGCGGCCCGCTTGATGCTGCGTATCGCCGCAACGCCGCCGCACGCGACGACCGCCGAGAAAACCCCCAATGTGGCATTGGGTGCATGCGACGCACCCAATGTGGCGTTCGGTGCGTTGATCAAGCACCGCAGCGCTTCCACCGATGGCGGCGAGTGGCAGGGACGAAGCACCCGATGTGGTGCCGGATGCACCCAGCCCGGCGCGCATGGTCTAGACCGCTGGTGGTCTGGACCTTCCAGCAACCCGACCCCGGACACAAAAACGCTCCCCGGGCAACGAATTCCGGGGAGCGTGGACGATGCGGGATTCGGCTCAGCCGAGCCCGTGGAGAATCGGTACTCGTGTCTCGCGACAGTGGCGGGTGGAGTGGACGGTGTCCGCTTGGCGCGGAGCCGGTACTTCGATCTCGGTGTCCACAACCATCGGGCTGCGCAGCGGGGCCTGGATCAGGCTGAACCCGAACCGGTTGCGCAATTCGTGATTGATCCCACGCCGGCCGCGAGTGTGTTCGTCCTCACGGCGGAAAAGCGTGGTGAGCCGTACGGCCATGGGATCACACCCCCAGTTCGGATAACGGGAACCGGCGCGGGTCGGCGCCGGCTGGATCGGGGTGGTTCGCGCTCGACGGGTCAACGCCGGGCACCAGGGAAACCGCTCCGTTGCGGTGTCTCCGCAGGGTCGTCGCAGCACCTGGACCAGCGCCGATTCCGGCGAGGCTGGCGGATCGGCTCACCGGTTCGCACAGGTCGGCTCGCATCCGCACTCCTCCCGATATCTCGCGGCTGTTCCGCCGCCCGGGCCGGGTGCCCGGGCCGGTGCTGCCGGTGTTGGGCTGAATGTCGCAAGCCATTCACCCACCACTGACGCCCCGATCGCTGCGATTAATCCTACTCCTGGAATAATCTTCATGTCGAGATCGGGTCGAGTTGATCACCCGCTTGGCCCTGCGGTTTGCTCCGTAGTGACGCAAAGAAGCCGGGGACGTGCATCAGAGCGCACGCCCTGCACAAGGCTCGGAGGTGGACGACCCATGGCGGATTATCCGTCGCCCCAGGATTACGACCCGGACACGGCAGAGTCGCTGTTCGCGGCCGCGGCCTGGGCGAAGTCGTTCGCGAGCGAGCCCAACGGCGGAAACTGTGTCGAGGTCAACCTCTCCCGTCCCGGCCTGATCGGCGTGCGCGACACGAAGCTCGCCGCGAGCCCGGTGCTGGTGTTCGACCGTGGCGAGTGGGACGCCTTCCTCGTCGCGGTCAAGGCTGGTCAGTTCGACCTGCCGCCGAGTGAGTAGTCCACCACGACGAGGTCTCGACTGAGAGCGATTCGCAAACAGTCACTCGATCGGGTGGAGTGTGGCGGCGCTCCGGTCACCGTGGGCGCCGGGCGATGTGGGTTCAATGTCGGCTTGGCGAGGGTCGCCGGCTGAGTAGGTTGAGCGCTCCGACCCCACGGAGCGCGCTATGACCCCACTCCACTACCTCTCCGCTGGCGAAGTGTTGCGCCTCTTCCGGGCCCGGCAGCTCTCGCCAGGGGAAGTGATGCGCGCGGTCGTCGAGCGGGCGGAGCGGGTCGAGCCGGACGTCAACGCGTTCGCCGAGCAGATGTTCGAGCAGGCGTTGCGGGCGGCGGCTGTCGCGGAGAAGGCGTACGCGCCCGGCGGTCAGCCGAGGCCGCTCGAAGGACTGCCGATCGCGGCGAAGGAAGAACAGCCCCTGGCCGGGCACCCAGTCACCAAAGGCACCCTCCTGCGCCCGCCCCGGGTGTCGCGGGAGACCACGATCGGGCTCAGCCGGATCCAGGCGGCCGGCGGGATTCTGCACGCTCGCACGACGACGTCCGAGTTCTGCTGCATGCCGCTGTCCCACGCGCGACGCTGGGGAACCACACACAATCCGTGGAACCTCCAGACGGCGGCGGGCGGCTCGTCCGGCGGTTCGGGCGCGGCGCTGGCGGCCGGGACCGCCTTCCTCGCCACCGGATCGGACATCGGCGGTTCGCTCCGCGCGCCCGTGTCCTTCACCGGCGTCGTGGGCTTCAAACCGCCACACGGGCGCAATCCCGTCCTCCCGCCCGCCGGATTGGATACTTACTACCACCACGGCCCGATGGCTCGGACCGTCGCCGATTGCGCGTTGCTGCAGAACGTCATGGCGGGCGAGGATCCGCGCGACCCGCACTCGCGACTTCCCGCCGTTCGCATTGAGTCGGGCGACGTGCGTGGGCTCCGCGTCGCATGCTGTCCGGTGCCTGGCGATTTCCCGGTGGCCTCGGAGGTCGCCGCCAACACCCGCGCCGTCGCGCATGCGTTGTCGGCTGCCGGTGCGGCGGTGACGGAGATCGAGATCGACTGGACGCTCGCCATGGTCAAACAGGCCTTGTGGGCGCACTTCGGGACCGGTTTGGCCGCCGAGGTTTTGGAGCTGGACCGGCAGAACCCGGGCGTCATCACCCCGTACTGCCAGGCTTTCGCGCGCAAAGGCGTCGAGAACATTGTGGACGCGGAAACCGGCCGTGCGGTCGAAGCGGCGATCCGCGAACGCCTCGACGCGGTGTTCGAGCGGTTCGACGCGCTGATCGTGCCGACCCTCGGTGCCACCGCGTTCGCCGCTGGCGAGGATTACCTTTCCGAGCAGGTCGTGGTCGATGGTGTTGCGCTGGAACACTTTTCGGACGCTTCGCTCACTCCGGCGTTCAATGTCGGCAGTGAACATCCCGTGCTCGCCGTGCCGTCCGGTTGGGCGAGCAACGGAGTGCCGACGGGGGTCCAGGTCGTCGCGGGCAAGTACGACGACGGCACGGCGTTCCGCGTCGGCGCGGCGATCGAGCGGACGGTGGGGGCCGGGTTCGCACGGATTCCGTTAGCTGGCCAGGAATTCCCGCAGATGCGTCACGACCTGTGAGGGTTGTTCCTCGGGGAGGAAGTGCCCGCAGTCGTCGAGGCCGATGCCGGTCACGTTGTCCGCGTAGTCGCGCCAGATGTCGAGCGTGGGCAGGCTGCCGAGCAGTCCGGCCTTGCCCCACATCGCCAGTACTGGCTGGGTGAGGCGTTTCCCGGCGGCGTAATCGGCGTCGTCCAGTTCGGCGTCGTCCGGGAATGAGGCGCGGTAGTCGTCGAAACCGGCTCGGAGCGCGCCGGGGGCTTCGAAGGCACGCACGTATTCGGCGACGTCCTCGGCGGGCAGCCCGTGGCGTTGGAAGGTCCAGCGCTCGAAGAAGTACCCGAGGTAGGCGGCGATGTTCTGCCCGGCCAGCAGTTCCGGCAGGTCTGGCTGGAGGTGGAAAAGCCAGTGCCAGTACGCCTTCCCGAGGTCCCGGTCGAGGCGGCGCCACATCTCTCGCGTCGGCGCGATGTCCAGCACGGCCAGCCGTTCGACCTGGTCCGGGCGGTCGAGCGCCCACCGATGAGCGACGCGCCCGCCGCGGTCGTGCCCCGCGACTGCGACCCGGTCGAACCCGAGCTGTTCGGCCAGCTTCGCGACGTCGGCGGCCATCGTGCGCTTGTCATAACCGGTGCGGGGTTTGTCGGTGCGCCCGTATCCGCGCAGGTCAGGGGCGATCACGGTGTACGCCTCGGTCAGCGGTCCGGCGACGCGGCGCCAGCAGTGCGACGTCTGCGGCCAGCCGTGCAGGAGGAACAGCGGCGGGCCGTCGCCGCCGCGGAGGTAGTGCATGCGCAGGTCGGCTACTTGGGCCATGGCTGCTTCTAACCGGCTCATGGGGTTAGACGGTAGCGTGCGTTCTCACCGGTTTCAATGGTTAGAATGAGCGGCATGGATTGGGTGTTCGACGCTGGACGGCCGTGTCTGCACCTGGTGAACACGCTGCGCTCCCGGCATCTCTCGGAAGGCATCGAGCTGCTGACCGGCCCGGACGCGCTGGCCGAATGGCTTGAGCTGGCCGGATTCGGTCGTGTGCCGGTGACCGCCGCCCAGGTGGCCGCGGCAAAAGACTTACGCGAGGCGGTCAACCGGCTGCTGACCGCCAAGCCGCTGGTTGCCGACGTCCGGCTGGTCAACGACGCCCTCGCGGCCGCCCCCGAACCGGATCGGCTGCTGTTGAAGGACGGTGTGCTGCAGCGGGAAGCGCCCACTCCCGCGGACCCGGTAGCGACGGCATTCGCGGTGCTGGCCGCCGACGCCGTCGATCTCGCTACCGGCGCAGAAGACATCCGCATCTGCTCGGCGGACGACTGCGGCTTGCGATTTGTCGACACGTCGCCTCGTCGGACGCGCCAGTGGTGCTCGATGTCGCGCTGCGGGAACCGGGCAAAGGCGCGAGCGCACTACGAACGGACGAAGAACCGGTAGGCCCACGGGTGCGCGCGCAGCCACACATTCAGCTTGCCGACCACTCGCATGGGGCTGTGGGCGCGAGACTTTCCCCAAGTCGCGGTCGCTGTGGACAACCCGGCCGTAGTGGGCGGGGTTGTCGGTGGGGGCGGATAGACTGGACAAGGGCCGTCCCCCGGAGGAGGGCGGGGGCTGCGCTGGCGGGGCCGGGGCGAAAGGGAACGTCCGGCGTGCGGATCAGGAACAGCTGCCCGGTCGAATATCCTTTTTGGAGTCTCGACCACCGGCGGTCGGACATGCGGGAGAACGGTTTCCGCACCGTGTCGATAGTCTCGAACAGCGTGCTGATCGTCTCGTTCGGACCGAACCCGGCGATCGTCTCCCGGTAGTACCGCTCGAACTCCGGCCACGTCGGCGGCAGATCCCGCTCGCGGACGCCGAGGATCCGGCCGATGCCGCACATCTGCGCGTAGTACTCGTCAAGCTCCGAAGTGGACATCGGGCGGCCGAAGAACCGTTGTGCGTCAACGGGAGCCATCACCAGCGTCGCGTGCACCCATGCGTACGCGCCAGGATCGAGCGCGCTGTATCGACGGCCATCGGCGATACCGGTGAACGAGCGGTGCAGTTTCCGCAATCGTTCGGCCTCGAATTGCGCGCCCTTTGTCCCGCCGTAAACGTAGATCGACAGCGAAGCGACGGTGCGCATCAGCCGGGTCCACGGATCCTCGCGGTAGTCCGAATGATCCCGCACCCCGGCCGCGACGACCGGATGCGCGACCTGCAGTACGAGCACCTGTCCCGCGAGCAGCGCGTCGCGGAAGTCGCCGAAATAGCGCCAAGCCGCGGTACCGCGAACGACCGGCGGAGCCACGTCAGCCTCGCGCACCGTGCAGCAGCATCATCAACGGCTCGGCAGCCGGAACGTCCGTGCCGGTCGCGAGGCGGCGCAACTGCAGCCCGGCGATCAGCGCGACCACCGGCCCGGCTACTCGTTCCGGCTCCGGCAGGCCGAGTGCGGTCAGAATCGTAATGGCCAATTCGTCATATGCCGCAAAGCATTTCGCGGACGCTTCGTGCAGCCCGGGGTCGCGCGCGGCTTGCAGGTACAGCTCGTGCGGCGCGAGTTCGTCCGTGCCGAACGGCAATTGCTTGATTACGTGTTCCACGACGGTCGCCGCTTGTTCGAGGCTCAGCCCTTGTTCCCGGTACGCCTCGACAATTCCCGCCAGTTTCGCGGTTTCCTCCTCGGCGAACAGCAGCATCGCCTCGCGCAGGAGCTCGGTCTGGCTGGGGAAGTGATATGTCAGCGTGCCGAGCGAAACCCCGGCCGCGGCGACGATGCGGCGGTTGGTGAGCCCGCCGACGCCCTGTTCGCCGACCACCTTCAGGGTGGCGCGAAGAATCGCATCGCGAGTGGTCACCACCCCGGCTCGGGACGTCGGTCCGGCCACCGCTGCACCTCTTCCAGTTGCGCGGCAACGGAAATCAGCCGCTCCTCGGAATGCGACGGGCCGAGCAGCTGGGCGCCCAGCGGCAACCCGTCCGCGGTCAGCCCGGCGGGCACGTTCACCCCGGGCCAGCCCAGCACGTTCCACGGCCAAGCGTACGGGCACGCGGCGATCATCGACTGGTCGGTCTGCCAGCCGGAAAGCCCGTCGAAGGACCCGATCGCGGGCGGCGGAGTGGCGGTGGTCGGCGTGAGCAGGACGTCGATGTCGCCGAACACCCCGCCGATCCGGCGGCGCAGCACCGGTTCGAGCGCACGGGCGAGTTTCAGCGCGGGTCCGGCGAGAAGGCCGCCTTGCTGGGCGTTGCTGCGGGTGCGCGGGTCGAGCGCGGACGGCTCCGGCACGCGCCGGGCCCAATCCCGTACTCCGGTGAGCGACCGCGGCAGGAAAGTCAGGCCGATCAAGCCGTATCCGGGTTCGACCGGCACGATCTCGTGCCCCAGCCCGGCAAGCGTCTCGGCGGTCTGGCGCACCGCCGATTCGACCACTGGGTCGAGCCTGGTTTTGGTGGCGGTAAAGGGAATCCGCGTAGAGAGGCCGATCCGCAGCCGTCCCGGTTCGCGCTGCGCGGCGGTCTGGAACGAGGTGCCGGTGCCCGCGGTGACGTCGAGGAGGGTGGCCGCGTCGGCGACCGTCCGGGCGAGTGGGCCGAGCACGGTGAGGCCGTGGAACAGCTCGCTGCCGGTCGGGATCCGGCCGCGCTGGGTTTTGATGCCGACCAGTCCGGTCCACGCCGCCGGGATGCGCACCGATCCCGCCCCGTCCGACCCGAGCGCGGCGGCCACGATCCCGGCCGCCACCGCCGCGGCGGATCCGCCGGACGACCCGCCCGGCGTGTGCGCGGGCTGCCACGGATTGCGCGTCGCACCGAAGGCGGTGCCCTCGGTGAACGGCCATTGGCCCAGCTCAGGCGTGTTGGTCTTGCCGATGATGACCGCGCCGGCCTGCTTGAGCTTCGCGACCGCGGGCGCGTCCGCGGTCGCCGCCGGGAATTCGCCCGGACAGCCGAACGCGGTGGGCAGGCCGACGATGTCCACGTCGTCCTTGATCGCGACCGGCACCCCGAGCAACGGCGCGCGGTCACCGTCGGCGCGGCGCTGATCAGCGGCGGCGGCCTCGGCGAGCGCGGCTTCGGCGCGCAGCACGCGGAACGCGTTGAGCACAGGCTGGCTCGCGTGCGCTCGCTCGAGCGCGAGCTCGGTCAGCTCCACGGCCGTGACCTCGCCGGATTCGAGCGCGGCGGCTTGGGCGGCAAGGGTCGTGAACTCGGTTGTCGCGGAAGGCATCGGCGGCTCCCCGTTCTCTCGTTCGCTCGAACGAACGTATCACGGCGACGGCCGGGAAGTTCGGGCATGCTCGGAGTCGTGATCGACGACTTCGCGAAGGAGTACCTGCACAGCGACCTCAAAGAGGTCCGGCAGACGATGCTCCGGAAGCTCGGCGGATTGTCCGAGTACGCGATCCGCCGTCCGCTGACCTCGACCGGAACCAACCTCCTCGGCCTGGTCAAACACCTGGCGGTCGCCGAGGCCCGGTACTTCGGCGAGGTGTTCGGCCGTCCCTTTCCCGAGCCGGTTCCGCGGTGGGACGACCTCGAACAGCGCGGTCGCGACCTGTGGGCGACCGAGCGCGAAACCCGCGAGGAAATCACCAGCCGCTACCAGCGCGCCTGCGAACACTCCGACGCGACGATCGCCGCTCTCGCCATCGACGCATCCGGCTACGTGCCGTGGTGGCCGCGGCCGGACGTGCTGCTGTTCAACGTCCTTGTCCACATGTTGACCGAGACCAACCGGCACGCCGGGCACGCCGACATCCTGCGCGAGCAACTGGACGGCGTGGTCGAAATGGACCTGGAAGCTATGGCCAAACGCGGCCGGGACGCGGCCTTCTGGCAGGCGCGGCGGGCCGAAATCGAGCGGGCGGCGAAGCTCGCGGATCCGGCCACAGCCGGATAAAGCCACCTAAACTGCCCACCATCAGCCCCGCCAGCGCACGGAGGATCGATGACGTTCGACTTCGCCCGGTTCCCCTCCTTCGACGGCTTTCCGCGCGCCGGCCTCCACCACGGGCCGACACCGCTGGTCCCCGCGCCGCGGCTGGGCGAAGCGCTCGGCATCCCCCGGCTGCTGCTCAAGTGCGACGACGTCCATCCGCTCGGCGTCGGCGGCAACAAGCTGCGCAAACTCGACTTCCACCTCGGCGCGGCGCTCGCCGACGGTGTCGACACCGTGATCACCTTCGGCGCGCTGCAGACCAACCACGGCCGTCAGACCGCCGCGGCGTGCGCCCGGCTCGGCTTGCGCTGCGAACTGGTGCTGACCGCTGAGGTGTCGCGCTCCGGCGACGCGTACGAACGGTCCGGGAATGTCCCGCTCGACCTGCTCTTCGGCGCGCGGGTGCACGTCTGCGCGTCCGGCGAGGAATCGGCCGCGACGTACGAACGGCTGGTTGCCGAAGCAGCGGACGAAGGCCGGAAAGTGCGGACTATCCCAGTCGGTGGGTCCGACCCACTCGGTGTTCTCGGCTATGTGGATGCCACCCGCGAGCTAGCTGCCCAGCTGGTGGAGCAGGGTCTGGACCACGCCCGAATCGTGAGTCCGCACGCCAGCGGGGCCACGGCGGCCGGACTGGCGTTCGGCACGGAGCTGCTCGGTTCGCTGGAGGTGGATATCGCCTGCGTCAGCCATCCGCTGAACGAGGCTGTGGACAACTTGTCCCAGCTCACCGCCGGGGCCGCGGAGTTGCTTGGGTTCGACCCACCGAAGCTGGCGCACGTGTGGCTCAACGACACGACGATCGGCGAGGGCTACGGCATCCCGGCGTCGGGGACCTGGGAAGCGATCCGGTTGTTCGGCCGCACCGAAGGCGTGGTGCTCGACCCGGTCTACACCGGAAAAGCCGCCGCCGCCCTGGTGGAATGGGCGGCGGCGGGACGGTATTCGCCCGAGGAGACCGTCGTGTTCGTGCACACCGGCGGTCTTCCCGGATTGTTCGGTTACGCGCCCGAGTTCATGGCCGAGGCGCGGAAGTAACGAGCACCGCGGCGCGAGCGGTTTCGGTCCGCACCGCGATCCGGAGCAGGACCAGCAGCAGGGCGACGTTCGCGATCAGCGTGAGCCGCTGCGTCGCGCCCACCGGCAGCACCTCGGTGAGCGCGTGGAACGGCTGCACCCCGGCTTCGTCGAGGCGGACGAACAGGAAACTCAGCGCGAACAACCCGACCGCGGCGAGCCCGAACTTCAGCCAGCGCACCACGAACACGCGCTCCGCCGTGCCGCGCAACGGTTCCAGCATCGTGATCGCCGCGCCGGGCAGGCTCGCGAACGCGATCAGGCACGAGTACAGGTGGATGTCGCCGCTGAGCGGATTCGGGCTTTGCGGGTAACTGGCCGGAAAAACGGCGGCGACCGCCAGCCCGACCGCCCACAGCATGAGCAAAGCCTTGGTGCTGAACGTCATCGGCACGCCGCCTGCGATCAGCGCGCCGAGCACCGCGAGCGATCCGACGGCCACCGACAGCACGCTCGCCCCGAGCATGCCCTCCCCGCGGTCGGTGATCGTGTAGCTCGAAAGCGTGTCGTAGATCGGGTCGTGCGAGCTGATGATGTGCAGCACCGTGATCGTGAACAGCCCCCAGGCGATCGCAGCGAGCGCGGTCAGGCGCCATCCCCGGACGCCTCGTGTGTTCCCCATGTAGCCAGATTGGCGGTTCCGCGGCGTTTCGTGATCAGGGAAAACCCCTGATTAAGCCCCTACCCCGAGAAGTCGGCGAGGACGAGCGCCTGGTCGTCGTGCCGTTTGGCGCGCGGCCAGCGGACGGCGTGCGGATCGTCGTTTTCCGCGGCGCGTACCGCGTCCAGTACTGCCTCGGGGCCTTTGTTTTTGGCTAGCTGCAGGACTTCTGGCCAGGTGAAGAGGCCGTATTCGTCCACTCCGATCGCTACGCCGTCGGTGGCGATGAGGACTGCGTCGACGGCTGCGCGGGGCCAGCTGCGGCGGACTGCTTTGTGCGCTGCGGCCGGGTCGGCTTCGGCTACCCAGAAGCCGTCTTCGGCGTTGCGTCGTCGGCGGACATCGGCGCTGGTTTGGAGGAGGCCGTTGTTGCGGAGGGAGACCAGGCGGTCGTCGGAGACCACGTCGGCGCCGAACTGTCCAAACGCGACGATGGGGCTGTCGGCCAGGACCAGGGCTTCTATTTCGTGGTCGTCCCAGCGGAGGATCGAGACTGTGCTGGAGGGGGCGTTGCCTGGGGTTAGGGCGTTGTCTCTGGCTACGGCGGTGATTGCGGTCGCCAGGGCTTGGCCCAGGTTTTGTTGGGGGGCGGTGCGGAGTTCGTTGGCCAGCTGGTCGCGGAGGAGGTGGGCGTACCAGCCGCCTGGGGGGAGGTCTGGGCTCGGGGAGGTGGCTCCGTCCAGGACCAGGACTGCTTGGTCGAGGAGGGCGATGTGGTCTTCGGTGGGGCGGGGGTTGCCGTCGGAACCGACTCCGGCTCGCTCGGCGGTCGAAATCTCGGGCACTTGGTGACTGTAGCCCGGGTTGGGGGTTCGGGACTTCTTGTCGCCTGGCGGCGACATCGGCCCTTGGTTGCGTGGGGCACCCCGAAGCTTGATTGTGCTGACGGGCGGTGGGTGCTTGTCAAGGCGGGAAAGATGCCTTGACAAGCACCCACCGCCCGCAGGGGAGCTTCCTATCGGGGTGCGGGGGAGGGCTGGGTGCCTCGATGGTTGGGTGCATCGGCTGCGGTTGGGCGGTGGGGTTTGCGCCCCAATGTGGCATTGGGTGCATGTGGCGCACCCAATGTGGCGTTCGGTGCATCTGACGCACCCAATGCCGCATTGGGGCGCATCCCTGGCGGCGCCGGAGCGGGTCCGTGAAGGGCTCATTGAGGGAATCCAGGTCCGTGAAGGGGTCCCTCACGGGGGCATCGCGGGTCGTGAGGGGAACCCTGAGGGAATCAAAGTCAATGAGGGTGGCCCTCACGCGCTCTGTCAACTCGGGTTGACAGGCGCCGTGTGTCAACCTAGATTGACATCATGACGGAAGCGACGGATTTGGCCGCTCGCGCTGGTGATCGGGATCCCCGGGTGGGGCTTCGGGCGGTGGCTGCGTTGAGGCGGTTGCTTGAGCAGTTGGAGGCGGTGCAGGTGCGCAGTGCGCGGATGCACGGCTGGTCTTGGCAGGACATCGCGGCCGAGTTGGGGGTCAGCCGGCAGGCCGTCCACAAGAAGTACGGGAGGCATTGATGTTCGAGAAGTTCACCCATGACGCCCGGAGAGCGGTGGTCGAGGCGCAGGCCGCGGCGCATGAGGCGGGGGCTCGGGAGATTTCCGCGCAGGCGGTTTTCGCTGGGCTGGCGCGGATCGAGAACGGCGAGGCCGTGCGGTTGCTGCGAGATCTCGGGGTGTCGCGCGAGGACGTCTTCGCTGAGCTTGCCCGGGTGCGCCGCCGTGGCGGGATCAGTGACGCCGATGCCGAGGCGCTCACCGAGTTCGGCATCGACGTTGATCAGATTGTCGAGCGGGTCGAGCAGACGCATGGGCCGGGTGCGCTTGCTCAGGCGAGTCGTCCCACGAAGCGCAATCACTTGCCGTTCACCGAGGACGCGAAGAACGCGTTGCAGGGAAGCGTGCGGGAGGCGCATGAGCTTGGCGACAAGCATCTCGGGCAGGCGCATTTGTTGCTGGCGCTTGTGAAGCAGCGCGGTCCGGTCGCCGATTTCCTCGCGGCACGCGGGATCGATTATCCGGCGGTCCGGCAGGCCGTCGGCAAGCGCTAATGCTGTTCTTGCTGGTCCGCCCCGGTGCGCCACGTGACCAGCGGGAGCAGGGCCTGGGTCAGCGGGCCGATGCTGAGGGCGTACAGCACGGTTCCGACGCCGACCGCGCCGCCGAGCAGCCAGCCCGCGGCCAGGACGAGCACCTCGATGCCGGTCCGGACCAGGCGGACGGACCAGCCGGTTCGGGCGTGCAGGCCGGTCATCAAACCGTCTCGGGGGCCGGGGCCAAGGCGGGTGCCGACGTACACCGCGGTCGCGACGGCGTTCAGGACTACGCCGCCGACCAGCAGCAGGATCTGCCAGACGAGCACGTGCTGGTCGGGTAGCACGGCGCGGACCGCGTCGACCGCAACCGCGATCACCGCGATGTTCGCGACGGTGCCGATGCCGGGGCGCTGCCGCAGCGGGATCCACAGCAGCAGCACGAACACCGCCACGACGGCGCTGATCGTGCCGAACGTCAGCCCGGTGATCTTGGTCAGGCCGTCGTTCAGCACGTCCCACGGGTCGAGCCCGAGGCGGGCGCGGGTGAGCATGGCCATGCTCGCGCCGTAGAGCGCGAGGCCGGCGAGTAGCTGGACACCCCGGCGCGCGGGGGCTCGGCGGAGGCTGAGGGGACTGAGGTCGGTAACTGCCACTTCTCCACTATTGGCGCCAACTGGCCTGGTATGCCATGGCCAATGCGCGATAATTGGCCTTATGGAACCTCTGGGCGGCCGCATCTCGGGACGGCGATTGGCCATATTGCTGGGGGAATGGCGGCAGCGTGGCTCCCGGCAGGGGGCGACCGACCTCGCCGCGGCGGTCGAGTTGCACGTGCTCGACGGGCAGTTGCCGATCGGCACGCGGCTGCCCGCCGAGCGCGAACTCGCCGACGCGCTCGGGGTCAGCCGCACCTTGATCGGGGCGGCGCTCGATCGGCTCCGCGCGGACGGTCTGGTCGCCAGCCGTCGCGGAGCTGGGTCGTGGGTGGCCGGCGTGGGCAACCGCGACGAGGCCGAGGCGGTCCGGGACGACCTTCTCGACCTCGCGCGGGCCGCGCCGCCCGCTGTGCCTGGGCTGATGGCCGCGTTCGACACCGCGCGGCGTGATCTGGTCGAGTACGTCAGCGGAAACGGCTATCTCACCGGCGGACTGCCGCGGTTGCGGGAGCGGATCGCTGAGCGCTACACCGCGCGCGGCCTGCCGACGTCGCCGGACCAGGTGCTGGTGACGTCCGGTGCGTACTCCGCGTTCGTGCTCTGCCTGCGGATGCTGAGCGGGCCCGGTGACCGGGTTCTGCTTGAGCAGCCGACGTATCCGAACGCCATCGACGCCGTCCGCGCGACGCACGCGTTGCCGGTTCCGGTCGCGCTCGATCCGGTGCGCGGCTGGGATTTGCCGGGGATCGAGGCCGCGCTGCGCCAGGCCGCGCCTCGGTTCGGCTACCTCGTGGTGGACTTCCAGAACCCGACCGGGCTGCGCCTCGACGCGGCCGGACGGGAACGGCTCGGCGGGCTGCTCGCCCGGTCGCGGACGCCGGTCGTGGTCGACGAATCGTTGGTGGAACTGGACTACGAGGGCGACCCGGTGGACGGTCCGCCGCCGCTGGCCGCGTTCGGCGGGGATCTGGTGCTGAGCGTCGGGTCCGCGGCGAAATCGCAGTGGGGCGGATTGCGGCTGGGCTGGATCCGGGCGTCGACGGATTTGCTGGACCGGCTGCAGTCCTCGCGGTTCGCGGTCGACCTCGGCGCGCCGGTGTTCGACCAGCTCGTGCTGGCCGCGCTGCTCGAACCGGAGGGCTATGACGTGCTCGCCCGGCGTCGGGCCGAATTCCGGGAGCAGCGGGACATCACGGTCGCGGCACTGCGGAAGTACTGTCCAGAGTGGACATTCCAGGTGCCCTCCGGCGGACTGTCGCTGTGGTGCCGGTTGCCGGAACCGATGAGCACGCGGCTGGCGGTGTCGGCGGCGAACCACGGGGTGCAGATCGCGCCCGGATCGAGGTTCGGGGTGCACGGCGGGTTGGAACGCTGGCTGCGGCTGCCGTTCGGGCTGCCGCGCGAGCAATTGCCGGAGGCGGTGCGGCGGGTGAGCGCGGCGGCGGCTTCGGTGCGCGGCTGCGCGGATGTGCCCGCGGAACGGATTGCGGTGACCTAGCGCGGTTTTGTCTCCGAAAAATGAACAGCCGGTGCACCGGATGGGATCCAGCCACTCCAGGGATGGTGGCGGTCACCTGTCCGGCGCACCGGCCGATCGTCCGAGGCGCTTCCCGGCACAGCCCCTCGAAGTGCCGGGAAGCGCCCTCGGTTCAGGCGGGCTTCGGTTGGCGCAGGCTTTCGCTCGGCGCGGTGAGCGAAAGCCTCCGGAGCACGCCCGTGGTGGGTCCCGGCGCCGCGGGGGCAGCGCGGCGCCGGGACCAGGACCCGATCCGGCCGGGCGCGGTCGGCCGGTCGGGAAGTGCGGTCATGGTTCAGCCCCTTGATCGAAGTAGCACTGGTGCGAAGGGGTGAGTCCGGCGCAGCGAACGGGCGCGCGCGATCAAGAAGTTGATCTTGAGGTGGACGGAGCTCTCCCCGGATAACCGGTTGGAGGGTCAGTCCGGGGAGGTGGTCGGCAGGGCGGCGTCCCTGCCCGCGCCGTCGACCTCGTGGTCGCGGCTGACGCCGATGAGCTTGAGCTGAGTGACGGTGTCGCCGGCGCCGGCCAGCGCGAACAACTGGCGCAGACCGCCGTGCCCGTCGTGTCCCGGCGAGACAGTCGACGCGGGCGCGGCAGGCGCGGCCGGAGCTGAGGGAAGACCTTCGCCGCCACCGCTGCTGCCGCCGCCAGCCTGGCTGCGTTCCTTGACCGGCGGCGCGGGCTGGGTTTCCTGCTTGGCGGCGGGCTGCGCGGCGAGGACACGGGCGGGCGCGGAGTGGACGACCGGCGCTTGCTTGCTGACCTGCACGACAACCGGCGCTTCCGGCTCTTTCGCCAGCTTGCCCGCCGGGACGGAGACGCTGATCGACCCGCTGGCGACCGGAGTCGGCTCGACCGTGTCGACCGGCGGCTCGACAACCCGGACCGGCGCGGTGTCGATCACGGTGTCGACCGAGGTGACCGTGGTGTGCAGGGTCATGTCGACAGTGTCGTTGACGGTTCCGAGGATGCCGTCGAGGAGCCCCGGGTGGCCGGTTTCGGTGCCGCCGAGAAGTCCGCCCAGGAGGCCCGGGCCGGAATCGTGGCTGGTGCCGCCGAGAAGACCGCCGAGGAGCCCTTGCTGCGGCTCGGGTTCGCTGCTGATGCTGCTGAGCAAGCCCTGTTCGGGCTGGCTGCTGGGCAGGCCCTGCTGGGGCTCGGGATTGGTGCTGCTGGGCTCGCTGCTCGGGTTGCTGGGCAGGCCCTGCTGCGGCTCGGGATTGGTGCTGCTGGGCGCACTGCTTGGGCTGCTGGGCAGGCCCTGCTGCGGCTCGGGATTGGTGCTGCTGGGCGCACTGCTTGGGCTGCTGGGCAAGCCTTGCTGGGGTTCGGGATTGGTGCTGCTCGGGCTGCTGACCGGCTGAGTGGTCGCATCGGGCGCGGCGTCGCTCGCCGGTGCGTGGTGTTTCGCCGCGCCTGGGCTCTTTGCCTTGGCAGGCTTGGTGATCTTGGCCGAGGGCCGGGTCACCGCGATGCTGGTGTGGTGGCCAGGGCCGCTGCCGGACACAGTGGCCGGACGGAAGCTCACGTCCGGCCGGTAGTCGTCGGCGGAGATGTGGAACCGGTGGAGGGAAGCGCGTTCCGCCCCGGGCATGGCCCAGGTGAGGGTGCCGGACGTGGCCGTTCCGGCGTAGCGGTGCTCCGGTTCGGTGTCGGGAGCCGAAGCGGCCGGGCGGTCGATGTGCTCGTCCGCCGCCGCGTTCGCCTGCGACAACGCCGCGCCGAGCAGCCATCCGGCCAGGGTGAGCCCGCCGGCGACGGCGATCCGGGCGGCGGGCCGGGCGATCGGAGCAGCCCAGGCTCGGGGCCGTCGTCGCGCGCCCGCGCGCGCGAAAGAGGAGTTCCGCTCGGTGCGGTTCGAAGCGCGGTCGGCCATTCCGAGCAGCGCGGAACCCGCGTTCCCAAGTGGACTGAAGCCGGACGCCACGGGATGTGCGAGGCCGCGCGAATGCGCCATGCCGGTCACGCCACCACCACCGTCCGCGCCTGAAGCTCGTGCCACCGCACGAGACTGATCTTGCTGGGGCTGTCTTCCGGCCAGGTCGCAGGTCCCCCGGGGCTGCCCTCTTTCTAGCACCGGACGCGAGTGTTTCATCTCTCCCGCGCTCGATCCACCCCGTAAGGCGGAACGTCCGCACCGGCTCTGGTGTCCGATCCGCCCTAGTCGATCACACTGCGTCGCCTCAACCGGGCCAGATGCGGCCATCCGGGCGGCCCGTTCGCGGCGCGAATTCGGGCGTTGACCCGATGTTTCGGCCACCGCGACACTCTCGGTATCTCGTTCCCGCAGGGGCGAACCGGGCCCGGGCGCCAGTCGTCAGACGAGTTTCCGCAGGCGTTCGACGGCTTCGTCGATCACCTCGTTGCGCTTGCAGAACGCGAACCTCAGCAGATGTTTCCACTCGTCCGGGTGATCCGTGAACACCTTGACGGGTACCGCGGCGACTCCGGCGCGTTCCGGAAGCGTCCAAGCGAGCTCGGCGGCGTCCTCGAAACCGAGCGGACGCACGTCAGCCGTCACGAAGTACGTTCCCGCACTCGGCCGTACTGCGAATCCCGCATCGGCAAGACCAGCGGAAAGCCGATCCCGTTTCTCCTGCAGGCTCGCGCGCAGGTTTTCGACCCACTCAAGCTCGTTGTCGAGCGCGTACGCGACGGCCGGCTGCAGCGGCCCGCCGGAGACGAACGTGATGAACTGCTTCGCCGCCTTCACCGCGGCCACCAGCTCCGGCGTCGAGCAGATCCAGCCGATCTTCCAGCCGGTGCAGTTGAAGGTCTTGCCCGCGCTCGAAATCGCGACGGTCCGCTCGCGCATCCCGGGGAACGACGCGAGCGGCAGGTGCTCGGCGCCGTCGAAGACGAGGTGTTCGTAGACCTCGTCGGTGACCGCGATGAGGTCGTGCTCCACGCACAGCCGCGCGACTTCCTCCAGCTGCGCGCGCGAAAACACGGTGCCCGTGGGGTTGTGCGGCGAATTCAGCAGCACCGCGCGGGTTTTGGGCGTGATCGCGTCGCTGAGTGCGTCGAGGTCGAGTTCGAGCTGTCCGTTCTCGGTTTCGACCAGCCCGATGACGCGTCGCTGCGCGCCCGCCATCGCGACCGCGGCGGCGTACGAGTCGTAGTACGGCTCGACCACGATCACCTCGTCGCCGGCCTCGGTCAGCGCGATCAGCGATGCCGCGATGGCCTCGGTCGCACCCGCGGTGACCAGGATCTCCGTGTCCGGGTCGTAAGTGGCTCCGTAGCGCTGGCGGTGCCTGCTGATCGCGGCGCGCAGCTCCGGACGGCCCGGCCCGGGCGGGTATTGGTTGTCGCCGCCGAACAGGGAGTTCTTCGCCGTTTCGAGCATCCCGGCGGGCCCGTCGGTGTCCGGGAAGCCCTGGCCGAGGTTGACCGCGTCGTGCCGGACGGCGAGCGCGGTCATCTCCGCGAAGACCGTCGAGGTGAACGGGCGGAGGCGGGGGACGAGAGCTGGTTCACGCACGAGAACGCATCCTCACGGACAATGGCGGTGTGGAGCAACTCACCCCTGCCAAGGTCACGCCCGCGGATCCGCCCGGCGGCACCGCCGGCGAAGAGGCGAAACGGCGCGGCCTGCGGAAGATGAAGCTGGTCGCGCTGTCCTTCCTGCTCGGCGCGACGATCGTGTTCCTGTTGACGAGCTGGGCGGAGTCGGCGGGCTGGAGCGGCTGGGTCGGCTACGTGCGCGCCGCGGCCGAGGCGGGCATGGTCGGCGCGCTCGCGGACTGGTTCGCGGTGACGGCGCTGTTCCGGCATCCGCTCGGACTGCGGATCCCGCACACCGCGATCATCCCGAACAAGAAGGACGCGCTCGGCAACAGCCTCGGCGAGTTCGTCGGCTCGAACTTCCTGTCTCCCGACGTCATCCGCGACAAGCTCCGCCGCGTCGAGGTCGCGAGCAGGCTCGGCGGCTGGCTCTCGCAGCGCGACAACGCGGAACGCGTGACGTCGGAACTGGCGACCGTCGTGCGCGGCGCGGTCACCGTGCTCCGCGACGAGGACGTGCAGGCGATCATGGAGCAGGCCGTGGTCAAGCGCGTGATCGACAAGCCGTGGGGCCCGCCGCTGGGCAAGATCCTGGCGGGCGTTTTCGAGGACGGCGCGCACCACAAGCTGGTGGATTTGATGTGCGACCGCGCCTACGAATGGGTCCGGGACAACCACCAGACGATGCTGCGCGTGGTCTCGGACCGCGCGCCGAGCTGGTCGCCGAAGTTCGTCGACGAAATGCTGGCGGACAAGGTGTACGGCGAGGTCCTGACGTTCGCCTGGGCGGTCAAGACCGACGTCAACCACCCGATGCGCCTGGCGCTGGACAAGTTCCTCGGCGAGTTCGCGCAGGACCTGCAGACCGATCCGAAGACCATGGAGCGGGCCGAGCAGGTCAAGGGCCAGATCGTGAACCACGGCGAAGTGCAGAAGCTGATCGGCAATGCGTGGGCGACGGCCAAGGAGATGCTGCTGAACGCCGCGGAGGACCCGTCGAGCGAACTGCGCCAGCGGGTTCGAGGAGGCCTGGAGTCGCTCGGCAAGCGTCTGGTGGACGACCCGTCGATGACGTCGAAGGTAGACGGCTGGGTCGAGAGCGCGGCGGTTTACCTGGTGACCCACTACTCCCGCGAGATCACGACGATCATCACGGACACGGTGGAGCGATGGGACGCCGAGGAGACGTCCCGGAAGATCGAACTGCAGGTCGGGAGGGATCTGCAGTTCATCCGGATCAACGGGACTGTGGTTGGTGCGCTGGCTGGGTTGGTGATTTACGCGGTGGCGCAGCTGCTTTTTTGAGGGTTGTTGCGCTTTGGCGGGAGTTGGGTTGACCGTGTTGGCCTGGTTGGTGCGGTTCAGGGCGGCGTGGTTGCTGCGCGGCGGTCGGCTGACTTGGTCGCGGCGGATCGGGATCGCCGTTGGATCCGGGCGGGCAGCAGTCCCGGAATTTCGTTGTGGTTGAGCGGAATTCGCCAGCGAGCCAGCGCTCGATTGGTTGCCGCGAAGCCCCGTGGATCGCGGTCCGAAGGCGTGGGTGCCCCGGCGCTTCGGGTGCAGCGTCCTCCGTGGTTCTCCTCGGCCTCGACTGGCTGCGGCGGGTGGTCGGTCGGATGCGCGGCGTCCTATACCACAGCCGTGGCTCGTTCAAACCAGTTGTCCACAGGAAGCTGAGTTATCCCCGGGGTTATCCACAGGAATTCACGGTGATGGCCTAATCGCTGTCCACAACTTGTGGGGATCCGGGGCATCTGCACGTGCACATGTGGTGTGTGTGGACAAGTTGTCCACAGGGGGTCAGTTGTGCACAGCCGCCGTGCGGGCGCGCCAGGAGCGGGCTTTTTCGCGGTTTCCGCAGACTCGCATCGAGCACCAGGTGCGGGAGCGGTTGCGGGATTCGTCGAAGAAGGCCCACAGGCAGTCGTCGGCGGGGCAGATTTTCAGGCGGACCCAGTCGCCGCGGATGGCTAGGCGGGTGGTCGCTGCCAGGGTCGCGGTGACGGCGTCCGGGGTGAGCAGTGCCGGGCCGGTTTCGGTGAGGGTGAAGCGGAGCGGGACGTCCAGCGTGGTCGCGGGCAGCCGCGGGTCGCCGACGGCGGCGCGCAGGCTGTCGCGAACGGCGCGGGCTTCGGCGGGATCGTTCGGTGACACGTCGTGGTCCGCGGCCCACTGCCGCCAGAGCTCCGGATCGTCCAGCAGGTCGTCGCCCCGTTCGATGTCGACGGTGTTCAGGAAGGCGACCACCAAGGAAGCGTCGGTGTGCACCTGCCCAGTGTACGGGCGATATCGGTTGCGACCTGGCTCACTAACTCCCATACTCACTTTACTGGTTACGCGACTAGGAGAGGATGGCCGCAACATGGGTGCGATTCCGACTTTCGGCGGCGTTGCGTTCGACTGTCCGGACCCAGGGGCACTCGCCGGCTTCTACCGCTCCCTGCTTGAGTGGGACGAACCTAAGATCGCTCCGGACAACCACTGGGCCACGCTCGTCGACCCGCGCGGCGGCGTTCGGCTGGAATTTCAGCGGGTGGCTGATTACCGCGCGCCCGAATGGCCGTCGCAGGACAAGCCGCAGCAGGCGCACCTCGACCTCGACGTTCCCGATCTCGAGGCCGCTCACCAGCGCATTCTCGGGCTGGGCGCGAAGCTGCTCGACGATTCCCCGGAGACCTTCCGGGTGTACGCCGATCCGGTCGGCCACCCGTTCTGCCTCTGCGCCTGCTGACACGGCGCGGCGAATCCGCGTAGGGTCGGCTGCGTGATTTGTCCGAAGTGTCAGAACATGATGCGCACTGTCGACAAGAACGGCGTCCACATCGAGCAGTGCGACGGCTGCCGCGGGATCTTCCTCGACCGCGGCGAGCTGGAGCAGATCGCCGGTGCCGAGAGCGCTTTCTACCGGCAGCAGCCACCGCCTTACGGCCGTCCCGATTCGCCGCGCCCTTATCAAGGCGGGCACTCGGATTCGCCCCGGCCGTACCGGGGTGGGCACGCCGATTCGCCGCGCCCGTACCGAGGCGGACACGCGGACTCGCCGCGGCCGTACCGCGGTGGCTACGGGGATTCGCCGCGCCCGTACGGCGGACGACGCAAGCGCAGCTTCCTCGAGAATCTCTTCGACTGAGTTGTCCACCGTTCCAGTAGCGCTTGACCTGCGGATCTGTCCGGCCTGTGGCGACCGTGCGAGTTGTCCACAGGTCGAGGCGGACCTTCTGCGGTGTGTGGAGTGCGGACACCGGTGGCAGTTCCGGCGGCTGCCGTTGTTCGCGTTGACGGGGCCGAGCGCGGGCGGCAAATCGACAGTCGGGCCGAAGCTGGCGCAGCGGTTGGCGGGTGAGGCCGTCGTGCTAGAGCAGGACGTGCTGTGGACCGGCGCGCTGCAGGACGACGTCCCCGGCAACCCGGCGTTTCGCGGGGCCTGGCTGCGGATGGCGGCGATGCTGCACCAGAACGGACGGCCGGTCGTGCTGTGCGGGACGGTCGCGCCGCAGGAGCTGGAACCGTTGCCAGAGCGCGTTTTCTTCTCGGATGTGCACTATCTGGCGCTGGTCGCGGACAACGAGACCCTCCGGCTCCGGCTGCGCGCCCGGCCGGCGTGGCGGGAATGGGACGAGCCGCGGATCGAGGAGATGCTCGAGTTCAACCTGTGGATACGCGGGCAGGTCGAGTCCATCGACACGACGGAGACTCCGCTCGACGACGTCGTTACGGCGGTGGAGAAGTGGGTCCGGGCCAGAATTGGGTCGGACCTAGGGACTGGCGCGTGAGTTGGGTCGGACCTAGGAATCGGCGCGTGAGCTGGGTCGGACCTAAGGATCAGTGCGTGTGCTGGGTCGGACCTAGAGATCAGGGCGTGAGCAGGATTTTGGCTGGGTCGGACCTAGCGACGCCTCACGATTGTTCCGCGCGGAGCCGTTCGTCGTAGCGCTGCTGGGATTCGTGGATTTCGCCGGTGTGCGCGACGGTCCAGTCGTACAGCCTGCCGAACGGCTCGCGCAGTGATTCGCCAAGCGGCGTAAGGGAATACTCGACTCCGACCGGGGACGTCGGCAGTACTCGCCGCACGATCATCCCGTTGCGTTCCAGCCTGCGCAGAGTTTGGGTCAGCACCCGCTGGGTCACGCCTTCCAGCCGGCGTTTGACGTCGTTGAACCGGCGCGGCTCCTCCAGGACCGCCATCGCCATCATCGACCACTTGTCGGCGATCTGGTCGAGGATCGGGCGGCTGGGACAGTCGGCCCGGTAGACAGTGCCGGTGTCGGGAGCGGCCATCTCGGTATCCTCCATGATCCTTGCGATGCCCAAAGTGCGTTATTGACGCTGGTCGATCCGCGCCCGAGCCTAGGTATACATCAGGAACCTAGCTGCCTGCCGGATACGTATCGGAGACCCGAATGCACCCCGACGACTACCCGACCCTGCGCGTGCGCCGCGAGGACGGCATAGTCCGCGTCACCATCGACAACCCGCCCGTCAACGTCCTCGACGTCGCTCTCATGGCGGACCTCAGGCGGCTGCTGCTCACACTGCGATCCGACGATTCCGCGCGCGTGATCGTTTTCGACAGTGCCGATCCGGACTTCTTCATCGCGCACGTCGACATGTCTCTGGTCGACACTCCGGACGCGTTCGACCAGTTCGCTCCCGAGATTCCCATGGGGCTCAACGTTTTCCAAGCGCTAGGCGAACTTCTGCGGCAGCAGCCGCAGGTGACGATCGTGCAATTGGCCGGTCTGGCGCGAGGCGGCGGGGCGGAGTTCGTCGCGGCTGCGGACCTGGCGTTCGCGGCGATCGAGACCGCGGGTCTCGGGCAGACCGAGGCGCTGATGGGGATTGTCCCGGGCGGCGGCGGGACGCAATATCTGGCGAACCGGGTCGGCCGCAACCGGGCGTTGGAAATTGTGCTCGGTGCCGAGTTGTACGACGCGCGGACGGCTGAACGCTACGGCTGGGTCAACCGGGCCGTGCCTGCTGACGAACTGGAAGAAGTGGTTGATCGGCTGGCCCGCAACATCGCCGCGTTGCCGGAAGGAGTGATCGCTGCGGCGAAACAGGCCGTCGTTCCGGATGATCTGGCCAAGGGATTCCAGCGGGAACACGACGCTTGGGCGGGACAGTTCACGCGTCCTGCGGCGGAAGCGCTGATTCGGGGCGGACTGGCGCGGGGTGCGCAAACGCGGACGGGCGAGCGTGATCTGGAGGGGCTGCTTCGCGGGCTGGCGGGGTGATCGGCGGATCCGCCCTAGAGCGGCCAGCGATTCTCGGATTGCGGATCGTCCAGCCAGAAAGTCTGCTCGTCGGCGTTGACTGTGAGGCCGAAACGCGACCGGCTGGGGCGTCCGAGCGATTCCCAGCGCCGGTGCGCGTCCTCGGCGATATCCCACAATGCGCGCGGACCTCCTTGTGCTACCTCGAAACCGGAGTCCGTGCGACGGGTTCGGGCCCAGGAACCGTCCGGATGGGACAGTGCGAAAGCGCCGTTCGGGTCGACGTGCACCGGGCGTACCTCGGGTAGCTCCAGCGACGCGAAAAACTCGAAATGTCGTTGTGGTTTAAGCACATCTGTCATTGACAGTTCAGTCGGGCGCCATTGCACATCGGCAGCGGACGGCAGGTCCGCGAGCGGCGGCAGGCGATGTGCGCGCAGGGGCATGAAGCGACCGTCGCGAGCCAGGACCTGGCCTTCGGCGGTCGCGCCTTCGCCTACAGTCAGGCGGACTAGCCCGCCGCCGAGCGGGCGGTTGAGGGTGGTGACGATGTGTCCGCCGGGGAGGGTTTGAGCAAGCCAGGCAAGGGGAATTCGGGAGACCGACGCGGTGCACAGGACCCGGTCGAAGAGCACTCCGGCCGGGAAACCGAGTGCACCGTCGCCGGTGGCGCACGCGGGGGCGTAGCCGCAGGAGGCGAGGCGTTCCTGCGCGGCGGCCGCGATGACCGGGTCGATGTCCACTGTGGACACCTGGCCGGAACCGCAGCGGTGGCACAGCAAACCCGCGTTGTACCCGGTTCCGGTGCCGATCTCCAGTACCCGGTCGCCGTCGCGGACCAGGAGTTCTTCCAGCATGATCGCCATGATCGCGGGCATGCTGGACGAACTGGTCGGCACGCCGGGAACCGGTCCGTGCGCGCGGGCCCGGTCCCAGAGCGACGGGTCGTCGTCGAGCTGGGTGACCAGGACGTCGCGCGAATAGACGCGGTCCAGCCAGTCCGGATCGCCGCGGTCGACCGCCGCCCAGCCGTCGCCGGCTGGCACGAAAAACCGCGGCAGGAACGCGTGCCGGGGGACGGTCGCGAACGCGTCGGCCCAGGCCTCGTCGTGCAGCACGTCCTCTTCGACGAGGTGCCGGACCAGGCGTCGACGCAACCGTTGTGCCCGCATAAGCCCAGGGTAACGGGGTGAGCGGAACCACACCCGATGGTTGCAAGCAGGGTGCTTGCAATAGCTAGCACGCGAGCGTACTGTCGAGTAGGTCGCGAGGAGGTGACCGGATGACAGAACCCGGCGGAGCACAGCGCCCCATGGACAAGGTCGCGGACATCGCCTCCGACATCGGCGAGTACATCCGCCAGCAGCGCAGTTCCGCGAAGATTTCGCTGCGCCAGCTGTCGAAACTCGCCGGAGTGTCCAATCCGTACCTGAGCCAGATCGAGCGCGGGGTCCGCAAACCCAGCGCGGAGATCCTCCAGCAGATCGCGAAAGGGCTGCGGATCTCGGCCGAAGCGTTGTACGTGCAGGCCGGAATCCTCGACCTGCCGACCGGCGGCCCGGTCGGCGACGCGATCCGCGCCGACGCCGAGCTGACCGAACGGCAGAAGCAGGTCCTGCTCGACGTCTACGAGTCCTTCCGGCGCGAAAACGCCGCCGCGAACACCGCACCGAAGACCACCCAAGAGACCACTGAGGAGTCGGCATGACCACGCCCAAGACCGAGGACGTCCGCAAGGCCGTCAACACCGCGCTCGACCAGGTCCGCACCCCGCTGCTCGCCGCGCTCGGCGCCGGAAACCTGGCCAGCCAGGCCGTGACCGACGCGGTCGCCAAGGCCCGCGCCAACGTCACCAAGAACACCGAGGCCGCCCGCAAGGGCTTCGAGGAGCTGCCGACCGACGTCGAAAGCCTCCGCGAGAAGCTCGACCCGGCCGAACTGCGCAAGGCCATCGACGAGTACACCGAGGCCGCGCTGAAGCTGTACAACAAGCTGGCCGAGTCCGGCGAGCAGGCGTGGGACAAGATCGCCGCGCAGCCGCAGGTCAAGAAGGCCCTTGAGCAGCTGGACGACGCGCTGACCGCCGCGCAGGAGCGCGTCGACGGCCTGACCGAGGAGACCCGCGAGCGCGTCGACGGCGTGCTGGCGAAGGTCACCAAGCGCACCCGTTCCGCTGGTGAGAAGGCTGCCCGCAAGGTGACCGAGGTGGCTGGCGACACCGCGGACGCGGTTGAGGAAATCGGCGAGAACGTCGCGCACGAGACCCGTTCGGTGGCCCGCAAGGCCGCGAACCGCACCGCGCCGAAGACCGCCACGCCGGCCCGTCGCACGACCACCAGCACGACGGCGAACGCGAAGAAGCCGGCCGCGCCGAAGACGGAGAAGTGACGGCGGAGTCGCTGCCGCACTGATCGGCGGTTCGGGTGCTCCGGCACTCGGAACCGTTGGGGCGGGCCGGTTTGCGCCGGGGTCGCCGAGGGCGAGAATCGAAAATCGAGGGGTCGCACGGCGGCCGGGCCTGGGTTGGTCCGGCCGCCGTGTGCTGTGTTGGGGATGTTCCTGGGTGGCGTTGGGTTGGCGGCGGTGGTTGCCGTGTTGGGGATGCTCGGGGGCGCCCGTTGGGTTGGCCGCGGTGGTTGCCGTGTTGGGGATGCTCGGGGCGCCCGTTGTGCTGGCGGCGGTGCCGCCGGGTTGAGGGATGCTCGGGGGCGCCGTTGGGTTGGCGGCAGTGTCGCCGTGTTGGGGACGGTGGCGCGCCGTGCCGCTGCGTGGCGGACTGTGCCTCGCGCCGCTGAATCAGGTGGCGTCCGGGGAGGTGGCGGCGGGGGTGTGGTGAGGTTGCCGCCGCGCCGCTGCGTGGCGGACTGGGCCCGTGCTGCTGATCCGCACCGCTGAATCGGGCGGCGTGCCGGGATGTGGTGGCGGAGGTGTTGGTGAGGTTGCCCCCGCGCCGCTGAATCGGGGGCGGTGCCGCCGTCGCCCTGTGCGGGGTGTTTCGGCGGCAGCGTCGGGCGGGTTGGTGTCGCTGTGCGTCGCGGCGGATGTTGCGGCGAAGTCGATGTTGGGTCGAACCCACCTCGCGCGAGCATCGTTAGGTTCGGCCTAGATGCACGGCAGCGAGTTAGGCCCGACCTAGGCTCACGGGCGTCGGGCCTGGGTTCGACCTAGCTTCACCGCAGCCGACTAGGTCCGACCTAGGCTCACGGCAGCGAGTTGGGTCCGACCTAGATTCACGGCCACCGAACTGGGTCCGACCTAAGCCGAGGCACCCAACCGGAGTGACCGTTGTCACCCCGACAACCGTCGTTGAGATAACCGCGGCCAAACCCGCCCCACCCGGGCCTGACCAGCAGTCATGTCACAGTGCCGGGTTTTGGGGGAGCGGGCGGCGTGGGCGGTTTGCCGTAAGCTGGCTGCGTGCTGGTTGCCGAATGGATCCTCAGGGTCATCCACTGGGGCAGCGCCTTGGTCGGGCTCTTCGCCTTCGTTCACGCGCTGCTCCAGCGAGCCGACGCGTACTCGGCGGCCGATCGCAAGACCAAGCCGGTCTGGATGTTGATCACTGGCGTGGCCACGGTCGCGCTGGTGCTGTTCCCGCTCCAGGGGAACGGGGTCGGGTTCATCTTCTGGGTGCCCGCGATGGCGGCGGCGCTCGTCTACATCGTCGACGTGCGGCCGAAGCTCATCGAGGTTCAGCGGGGCCACCGCAACTGGTGACCGGGGTGCCCGGCGGATTACATTCGGGCTGGTGACCACCTGGACTATCGCCGGAAGCCTCACTGTCGTTCCCGCGCCGACCCGTACTGACCTGCTTGCCGAACCCGTCGCCAAGGCGCTTGCCGCGATGCCCGCGCCGGACGAGGTCGGCGTCACCGAGATCGATCCGGAGCTCGCCGACACCGCCGCGTTCTGCGAGGCGTACGGGTCGCCGTTGACCGCCTCCGCGAACTGCGTTGTCGTCGCTGGCAAGCGGGCCGGGGAGGTCCGGTTCGCCGCGGCGCTCGTGCTCGCGACCACCCGCGCCGACGTCAACGGTGTCATCAAGCGCCGTCTCGACGTGCGCAAGGCGTCCTTCGCGCCGATCGACGAGGCCGTTTCCCTCACCGGCATGGAGTACGGCGGCATCACGCCGGTCGGGCTGCCCGCGGACTGGCCGATTCTCATCGACCAGGCCGTCGCGGACGCGCCGGAGCTGGTGATCGGCAGCGGGATCCGCGGCAGCAAGCTCCTGATCTCCGGTGCGGCGCTCGCTGGGCTGCCGAACGCCGAGGTCATCGACGGGCTCGCGCGCTGAACTGTCCACAGTGGACGAACCAGTCGAGATCAGCCCGGCGGCCCTCCAAAAGCTGAAGCAGCAGCGCGAGGCGATGTTGGCCGCGCTGGACCAGGGCAGCCCCGTCTACGGCGTCAACACCGGGATGGGGCGGCTTGCCGGAACCCGGCTCACCGCCGCGCAGCAGGCTGACCATCAGCGCAATCTGCTGGTCGGCCGGGCGGTCGGCGGGAAGCCGTGGTTGTCGCCGGAGTTGACCCGGGCGTTGCTGTGCATGCGGCTGCGCGGGTTTCTCCGCGGCGACGCGGCGGTCAGTCCCGAGCTGGTCAGCTTCCTCGCAGACCGGATCAACGACGGGTTCCTCCCGGCCGTCCCGCGCGACAGCCTCGGCAGCGCCGGCGAGATCATCCCGCTGGCGCACGCGTTCCAGGCGTTCGTCGGGCTCGGCACGGTCATCGAGGACGGTGCCGAGGTCCCGGCGGCGGAAGCGTTAAGCCGGCGCGGGGTGCGGCCGTTCGTGCTGGGGCCGAAGGAAGGGGCGAGCCTGATTCAAGGTTCGCCGCTGGCTGAGGCGTACGCGTGGGTGTGCGGCAAGAGGCTGCGTCGGCTGATCGATTGGCAGACGGTCTGCGCGGCGATCACCGTGGACCTTCTTGGTGCGCCGCAAGCGATCTATCGCGGCACCCGCATCGAGGAACTCATCGAAGGGGCCGCCACCAACAAGGGCGTCGTGCAGGCGCCGATCTCGGTGCGAGTCGGGCCGAAGGTGCTCGAATACGTCAGCCGGACGGTCGAGGAACTCCGGGAAACCTTGCAGGACTCTTGGGGAACTCCGGCGGACTCGCCAGCCTTCGTCAACGGCGAGTTCGTCCCGACGACCGGCTATCACGCCGCCGCGCTCGGGCTTCGGATGGACGCGGTCAAGGCAGCCCTCGTCCACGCGGCGGAAGTCTCGGTTCAGCGGCTTCACCGCCTCCTCGACCCGCAGTTCAGCGGGTTGCCGCCGCAGCTCGCGGTGGATCCGGGGCCGCAGGCGGGGCTTACGCCGTTGCACAAACGCGCGGCTGGCGAGCTGCATGCGATGCGTCGTCTGGCCGCACCGGCGACGCTCGGGTCGCTGGATACTTCCGCTGGTCAGGAGGACGTGCAAGCGTTTGCCAGCAAGGCTGGCGCCGAGTTGGAGTTAGTGATCGAGCGCTTCTTCGCCATCACCGCGTGCGAGCTGATCGCGGAGCGGCAGGCGCGGTATCTGCTCAAGGCCCCAGGCGCGCCGAGGCTGGCTGACACCTACGCCTGGCTCGCGGAGAGGATCGAGCCGGTGGTGGTCGATCGGTCGCTGGGGCCGGAGATCGACCAGCTCGCCGAAGCGTGTCTCACGAGTCCCGACGGGCCTGTTGAAGTGCGAGACCGCGAGGCGTAGCCAGCTTGGTCAACAAGGCGAACAAGCCCTCGCACACCAGCGCCAGGATTACCACCGCCAAGCCGCCACCGAAGATTTCGCCGTGGCCCTGCTCGCCGAGGGCAAAACCGTCCACGATGTAGCGGCCCAGACCGCCGCCGTCGTTGACGATCGCGCCGATCGCGACCGTCGCGATCAGTTGCAGGAACGCCACTCGCGCGGCGGCCACGATCACCGGCGACGACAGCGGCAGTTCCACGCGCAGCATGATCTGCCATTCGCGGTACCCGGTGCCGCGCGCCGCGTCGACGACTTCCTGTTCCACCTGCACCACACCCGCGTAGGTGTTGGTGAACAGCGGCGGCAGCGCCAGCGCGACGAGCGCGAGCAGCAGCGGCCAGAAGTCCGTGTTCGCGCCCCACCGGCTGGCCAGGAACCAGAACAGGATGATCAGTCCGAAGCTCGGGATCGCGCGGCCGATGTTCACCGCGCTGCTCGCCAGGAACTGGCCGCGCCGGTAGTGCGCGAGCCACAGCGCGAACGGGACGGTCAGGACGATCGAGATCGCCAGTGCCAGCGCGGAGAACCACAGATGCTGCACCGTCCGGAACGGAATCCCGGCCGGATCGGTCCAGCTCCAGCGGTTCGGGTCGGCGAGCCAGTGGCCCAGCTGCTCGAAAAAGCTCATCGAACGGCCCTCCGCGCCCACGGGGCCAGCGCCCGTTCGCTCAGCCACAGCAGGAAATCGACGAACACGGCCAGCGCGATCGACAGCACGATGCCGACGATGATCGGGCTCGGGTTGGGGATCGGCGTCTGGATGCCGGCCCGGATGAAGTAGCCGAGCCCGCCCTTGCCGAGCAGCGACGTGACGGTGACCAGGCCGATCGTCGTCACCGCGGCCACCCGCAGCCCGGCGATCACCACCGGCAGCGCGAGCGGCAGCTCCACCTGCCACAACAGCCGCCGCGGCGTGAAGCCCATCCCGATCGCCGCTTCGCGCACTTCGGTCGGCACCTGCTGCACGCCGGTCACGATGTTGCGGATCAGGATCAGCAGCGTGTACGTCGCCAGCGGGATGACCGAGGTGGCGAAGGAGAACCCGAGCAGCGGAACCAGCAGCGCGAACGCGCCGAGGCTCGGGATCACGTAAAGCGCGCCCGCCGTGCCGATCACGAACGGATAGAACCAGCGGTAGCGCAGGCACAGCGTGGCCAGCGCGAGCGAGAGAACGAGGCCGACGCCGAGCGCGGTCGCGGTGAGGGCGACGTGCTCGCCGAGCCGCTGAAGAATCGCGTCAGCGTTGCGTTCGACCCACCGCCATTCGAAGAGAGGACGGCTGCTGTCGGCCAGCAGCGGGGTCACGGACGCGTGCACGGCGCGACCTTACCCCGATCGAGCGACAATATTCCGGCCCGTGAGATTCCGTGGCGAGGATTCCTAACCAGTGGTTTCTGTCGGGGGTCGCGGTTAGGGTCCATTCCCACTAACGAGTGAACTGAGGAGTGTGGGGATACGTGCGCTGGACCCGGAACATCCGAGTGGCCGCGCTGCTGGCGACGGCCGCGCTCGGCTTGACCGCGTGCGGTGGGGGAAGCGACCAGCCGGCCGCGCCGAGCAAGGGCGGCGCTCCGATCGTCGTCGCCTCGTTCAACTTCACCGACAGCCAGATCCTTGCCGAGATCTACGCGAGCGCGCTGGAGGCCAAGGGCTATCCGGTCACCCGGAAGCTGAACCTCGGCTCGCGGGAGCTGGTCTACCCGTCGCTCAAATCCGGCGAACTGCAGTTCCTGCCGGAGTACCAGGGCGCGGCGATCACGACCGGCTTCGGCAAGGAAGCCACCAAGGACGCCAAGGCCGAGCACGAACAGCTGGAGAAGCTTTTCGCGCCCGAGGGCGTCGGGCTGCTGAACTACGCGGCCGCCGAGGACAAGAACACCTACATCGTGAAGGCCGACCTCGCGAAGTCGAAGGGCATCGCGTCGATCAGCGACCTGAAGAAGCTCGACAAGGTCGTGATGGCCGGTCCGCCGGAGTGCGAGAAGCGGCTGCCGTGCTTCCAGGGCTTCAAGGACGTCTACAAGCTGACGAACGCGACCTTCCAGACCGTGCAGGAGGCCGGGCCGCGCGTGCAGCAGCTGAACTCCGGCGCGGTCACGGTGATCCCGGTCGACTCGGTCAGCCCGCTGGTCGGCGACCCGCAGTACGTCGCGCTCAAGGACGACCTCTCCATCGTGCCCACCGAGAACGTGGTGCCCGCGGTGAACAAGAAGGTGCTCGACGCGCGCGGCGCGGACTTCGCGAACGTCGTCAACGCGGTCAGCGCGAAGCTCACCACGGACGGCATGCGCGAGCTGAACAAGCGGGTCGACGCGGACGGCGAACCCGCGGCTGACGTGGCGAAGGACTGGTTGAAGCAGCAGGGCCTCTCCTGACCTTCTCGGGAGCGGCGATCCCGGTGCGAACCGGGATCGCCGCCCCTCACCCCATGTGCGAAGGTGACCTCGGCGGAATCCTGAGGAGGAAACGACATGGGCAAGGTCACGGCCACCGCGGAGCGCACGATCGACGCGCCGGTGGAACGCGTGCGTGAGCTGGTCGCGGACTACGCCGAGACCCGGCCGAAGCTGCTCACCGAGCACTACCGCGACTACGAGGTCAGCGAGGGCGGCGTCGGCGCCGGCACGAAGGCCAGCTGGAAGCTGCAGGCCACGTCCAAGCGCGTGCGCGACGTCGCGGCCACGGTGACCGAGCCGTCGCCCGGCACCTTCGTCGAGACCGACGCGAACTCCAGCATGGTCACCACCTGGACCGTCACCGCCTCTGGCGAGCGTTCCCTCGTCCGCATCGAGACCAGCTGGGACGGCGCGGGCGGCATCGGCGGCTTCTTCGAGAAGACCTTCGCGCCGGGCGGGCTGAAGAAGATCTACGACGGCGTGCTCGGCAAGCTCGCGGAGATCGTGTAGCGCTGGCCACAACCCCGGGGACAATCGGAATGCGCGCCCCGGTTTCTCCGTTGGCCGGATAGACCGGGGCGCGCGCCCCGCTTCAATCCAGCTTGAACGAAACGGAGTTCGACGGTGAACGCACCCACAGCGACTGAGATCCGGCTCGCGGCCCGCCCGCACGGCGTCCCGACCATGGACAATTTCGACATCGTCGAGACCGAGGTGCCGAAGCCGGGTCCCGGGCAGATCCTGGTGCGCAACCTCGTGATGAGCGTCGACCCGGCGATGCGCGGCCGGATGAACGACGTGAAGTCCTACTCGCCGCCCTTCGTGGTCGGCGAGGCCATGCAGGGCGGCGCGGTCGGCGAGGTCATCGAGTCCACTGTGGACGACTTCGCGGTCGGCGATCACGTGCTGCACCAGGCGGGCTGGCGCACGCACGCGGTGCTCGACGCCAAGCGAGCGGTCAAAGTGGACGATTCGGTCGCGCCGCTTTCGACCTACCTCGGCGTGCTCGGGATGCCGGGTCTGACCGCGTACGCCGGGCTGCTGGTGAGCGCGGAGTTCAAGGAAGGCGACACGGTTTTCGTCTCCGGCGCGGCCGGTGCGGTCGGCTCGCTCGTCGGCCAGCTGGCCCGGCTCAAGGGCGCCAAGCGCGTGATCGGCAGCGCGGGTTCTGCGGAGAAGGTCCGCTACCTCACCGAGGAGCTCGGCTTCGACGCCGCCTTCAACTACAAGGACGGACCGGTCGCCGAGCAGCTCGCCGCGGCCGCGCCCGAGGGCATCGACGTCTACTTCGACAACGTCGGCGGCGAGCATCTCGAGGCCGCGATCGCGTCGATGAACCTGCACGGCCGGATCGCCATCTGCGGCATGATCTCGCAGTACAACGCCACCGAGCCGACCCCGGCGCCGCGCAACCTGGTGCAGCTCATCGCGAAGCGGATCACCATGCGCGGCCTGCTCGTGCTGGACCACTGGCACCTGATGCAGGAGTTCGTGGCCGAGGTCGCGCCGCTCGTCGCGTCCGGCGAGATCAAGTACTCGGAGACCTTTGTGGACGGTATCCGCAACGCGCCGGACGCCTTCCTCGGCCTGCTCAGCGGGGCGAACACCGGAAAGATGCTGGTGCGCCTCAGTTCCTGACGATCGCGTCGGCCAGCTCGGGCATCGTCGCCGCGGTGTAGGTCGCGGCGGGGAGCCCGGGCAGCGGATGGACTCCGGGACGCGCGAGCAGCGCGGTCCGGAGTCCTGCCGCTTGCGCCCCGGCGATGTCCCAGCCGTGCGCGGCGACCATCACCGCCTGGCCGGGTTCGACGCCGAAGGCACGCAGCACCTGGAGATACGGCTCCGGTGCCGGTTTGAGCCTGCTGACCTGCTGCGCGGAGAAGATCCGGTCGAATTTCGTTGCCAGGCCAGCGTTCTGCAGCTGCGCCTCGGCGGTCGCGAGCGGCGAATTCGTGAGGGCGACGACCTGGTGTCCGGCCTGGCGCAAGCGGTCCAGGCCGGGCACGACGTCGGCGTGCGCGGGCAGGGTGCGCAGGCCGTCGCCGACCTTCACCAGTTCGACGTCGGTCAGTTCATGGCCGTGCCGCGCGCACACGGCGGCCGCGGCTTCCCCGGCGATCTGCGCGAAATCGCGGTACTGGCCGGCCGCGGTCACCGTGAGCACAGTGTGGATCGCGAGCGTGAACCATTCCTGACGCGCTTCCGGATCTCCGGTGAGCTGGGCGAACAGCGGGTCGAGCGCGGTCAGGTCGAGCAGCGTCTCGTTGACGTCGAACACGCACAGCATCGCGCCTCCAGCCGGTGAACCGCTTGCGTACCAGGGTCCTCCGTCAGTCGCGGGCTAGGCAAGCGCGGTGATCAGTTCGGCGAGAACTCCCTGCCAATGGCGGCGCTGCTGCTCCCGTTCGGCGGCGTCGGCAAGCCGTTCCTGGTGAATGCGCAGCATTGCTTTGCCCGGACCGCTGGCGCGCACGGCCAGTTGCAGCGTCGTCTCGTGCGACCAGCCGGCCGGCTGCCAGGTGAGCCGGATCCGGTCCATTTCGCGGAAGCTGCGCGTCTCGCCGCGGATTCCGTCGGCGGTCTCGTAGCCGACTCCGGGTTCGGGCTGGACGGTGACGCCCTCGCCGAGCCAGATCGCCACGCCTTCGGCGGACGTGATGAAGTCCCAGACATCCTCGGCGGAGCGGCCGATCGTCTTCGAGACGCCGATCTGCCAGCCCGCGTCCTTGGTCTGCCCGACGCTCACTTGGCCACCGCCGCGATCGCGCTGACCTCGACGAGCGCGCCCGGCACGGCCAGCCCGGCCACGCGCTGGACGGTGACCGGCGGCGTCGCGCCCGCCAGTGCCGCGGCGGCGGCCGGATAAGCCTGGGCGAGATCGACGTCCGCGACCAGCAGGATGTTCAGCATCACCACATCCTGGACGGTCGCGCCGCCCGCGGCCAGCGCCGTTTTCAGGTTGGCCATCGCCCGCTCGACCTGCGCGGCGACGTCGGTTCCGCCGACGAGCGCGCCGTTCGCGTCGACCGCGTTCTGGCCGCCGACGTAGATCGTCGTCGCGCCCGGCGGGACCACGGCGACCTGGGCGAAAGCGGGGGACTGGAGGAGCCCTTCGGGGCGGAGCAGCTGAGTCATAAACCGAGTATGACCAGATACCCGGTCGGATACTGTCCTAGTTTTGCGCGAGAATCGGAACCATGACCACCACGAGCCGTCGCCTGGAGACGCTGGCGTTGCTGCAGGCGCGTCCCGGCATCTCCGCCACCGACCTCGCGGCCCGCCTCGGCGTCACCGAGCGCACGACGCGCCGCGACATCGCCCAGCTGCGCGAACTCGGGTATCGCATCGACGGCGAACCCGGCCGGATCGGCGGCTACCGGCTCGCGCACGGCACCGCGATGCCGCCGCTGCTGCTGGACGCCGACGAGGTCGCGGCGGTTTCGCTCGGCCTGCAGACGGCGGTGGCGGTCGACGGACTGGAAACCGCCACGGTGACCGCGCTGGCCAAGCTGACCCAGGTGGTGCCGACGCGCTGGCAGCCCCGGCTCGCCGCGCTCGCGGACGTGGAATCGTTGCCCGGCAAGCCTTTCCGGCAGGCAGCGCGGGACATCCTGGTACCGCTCGCGTTGGCTTGCCGGGCTGGCGAAGCGGTCCGGATCCGGCATCGAGCTCGGGACGCTCGATCGGCGAAACCCATTGATGTGCAGCCTTACCGGCTCATCACGGTCCGGCGGCAGTGGTACCTCGTCGCCTGTCCGCGCGGAACCAGCGAATGGAAAACCTTTGCGGCGGACCGGATCGAAGCAGTCCAGCCGCTCGGAATCAAACTGCCCGCGCCGGAACCGCCGTCCACTGTGGCTGATCTGATCACGGACGCGGGCTGGCGGTACCGCGTGCGGGTCCAGGTGCACACTTCAGCTGATCTGGTCCGGGAAATCGTCGACCCGAGTGTGGCGACCGTCGTCGAGGACGGCGACGAGTGCGAACTCCGGTTCGGTACCGACGATCTCGACTGGGCTGCCCGCTGGCTGGCTTATCTGGACGTGGATTTCGATGTCCTCGAACCGGCCGCGCTCACCGATCGCTTGCACGCCTTCGGTTCTTGGCTGGCTGCCCGCTACGTCACCACTCCGCCGGACTGATCGCCGGAGTCCCCGCGCGGTAAGCCTCGATCACGATCCGCGCCGCCCGCCGGGATTTGGCGACGACCTGCTCCGTCGGGTAGCCGAGCCATTGGTAGACGCCGTTGAGGTAGAAATCGCCGTAGCCGTAGGCCTGGGTGTGGAGTTGTTCCATCAGTTCCAGCGCGATAGCCGGATCCGGCGCGATCGTGAGGCAGCGCAGCAGCGACGCGTCGATCAGCTCCCGGCGGGCCTCGTGCAGTTCGACGTATTGCGCGTCAGCCAGCTCCGCGGCGAAGAACACGTGCAGGCCGATCCGGGTTTCCATCAGGAACTTGGTGTGCGCGGCGGACACCGCGGCCAGCGCGGCACCGTCGTCCGTTTCGGCGGCGGCCGCTTCCTCGGCGAGTTCGCGCAGCTGGCGCGCGGCGGTGGTGGCGACCGCGGCCAGCAGCGCCGCGCGGTCCGGGAAATGCCGGTACGGCGCGGCGGTGGAGACCTTCGCCCGCCGGGCGGCTTCGGCGACCGAGAACCCGGCGACCCCGTTCTCCGCGATCAGGTCGAACGCCACGCGCACCAGCTCGGCGCGCAGGTTGCGGTGGTGGTACTGCGCCGCCATGTCGTGTGTCACACCCGATCGTGGTCGCTTCGAGGAATAAGCCGAGGCCCACGCTAGTCGATGTAAGAGGGTTCTTACATCGACTTTGTCCCGAACGGACGGGACACCCAGGAGGGCTTCATGACCACGACCACCTCCGCCATCGCCGCCGCGGCGCCGGGCGGACCGCTCGCGCCGACGACGATCGAGCGCCGTGACCTGCGGCCGGACGACGTGCTCATCGACATCGCCTACGCCGGCATCTGCCACAGCGACCTGCACCAGGTCAACCAGGACTGGGGCACCGCGATCTTCCCGATGGTGCCGGGCCACGAGATCGCCGGCGTGGTCGCCGCGGTCGGCTCGGACGTCACGAAGTACCAGGTCGGCGACCGGGTCGGGGTCGGCTGCATGGTCGATTCCTGCGGCGAATGCGAGTACTGCCGCGCCGGATCCGAGCAGTTCTGCGTCAAGGGCAACATCCAGACGTACAACGGCGTCGGCTTCGACGGCGAGAACACCTACGGCGGGTACAGCCGCCAGATCGTCGTGAAGGACGCGTTCGTCTGCCGGATCCCGGAGGGCATCGACCTGGACGTCGCCGCGCCGCTGCTGTGCGCGGGCATCACCACGTACTCGCCGCTGCGCCGGTGGGGCGCGGGACCGGGCAAGAAGGTCGCCGTCGTCGGCCTCGGCGGGCTCGGGCACATGGCGGTCAAGCTGGCCGTCGCGATGGGCGCGGACGTCACCGTGCTCAGTCAGAGCCTGAAGAAGCAGGAAGACGGGCTCCGGCTCGGCGCGAAGGACTACTACGCGACCAGCGACGAGTCGACCTTCGAGACGCTCGCCGGCCGGTTCGACGTCATCCTCAACACCGTCTCGGCGAAGCTGCCGGTCGACGCCTACCTCAGCCTGCTGCGCGTCGGCGGCGCGATGGTGAACGTCGGCGCGCCGGGGGAACCGTTGGAGTACAACGTCTTCTCCCTGCTCGGCGGCAACCGCGTGCTGGCCGGTTCGATGATCGGCGGCATCGCGGAGACCCAGGAGATGCTGGACTTCTGCGCCGAGCACGGCGTCGGCGCGGAGATCGAGACGATCAGCGCGGACCAGGTGAACGAGGCGTACGCGCGGGTCGAGAACAGCGACGTGCGGTACCGCTTCGTGATCGACACCTCGACGATCGGCGCGTGAGGGCTGTGAGTGGTTGCTGCCGGTGAGATCCGGCAGCAACCCCTCACAACACCATGGTTCGGTTGCCGTGCACCAAAACGCGGCCTTCGAGGTGCCAGCGCAGCCCGCGCGCCAGCGTCACCTTCTCGATGTCCCGGCCCTTGCGCACCAGGTCCTGCACCGAATCGCCGTGGTCGACGCGGATGACGTCCTGTTCGATGATCGGCCCGGCGTCGAGGTCCGCGGTGACGTAGTGGCAGGTCGCGCCGACGAGCTTCACGCCGCGCGTGTGCGCCTGGTGGTACGGCTTCGCGCCGATGAACGACGGCAGGAAGCTGTGGTGGATGTTCAGCGCCCGGCCGGTCCATGCCGCGCACAGTTCCGCGGGCAGGACCTGCATGAACCGCGCCAGCACGATCGCGTGCGGGTCGTGGGCGTCGACCAGTTCGCGGACCTTGGCGAACGCGGCCGCCTTGCCTTCCGGGTCGCCTGTCGGGAACGGCACGTGGTGGAACGGGATCCCGTGCGCGCGGGTGATGTCCGCGAGCGAATCGTGGTTGCCGATCACCGCGGCGATGTCGACGTCCAGCTCACCGGAGGCGACCCGGCCGAGCAGGTCGTAGAGGCAGTGCCCGGCCTTCGACACCAGCACCACCGCGCGCGGGCGCTCGCCGGTGTCGCGCACCTGCCAGCTCGACTCCGCGGACAGTTCGTTCGCGACCGCGCTGAACCGCTCGCGCAATCCCTCGGCGTCGAACGGCAGCGAATCGGCGCGCACGACCTGGCGGGTGAAGAACCAGCCCGAGTCGGGATCGGTGTGGTACGCGGCCTCGACGATCATTCCGCCGTGGTCGGCGAGGAAGCCCGAGATGCGGGCGATGATGCCGGTGCGGTCGGGGCAGCCGAAGGTGAGCACGTAACGCTGGGGTTCTGACACGCGCCCATTCTCACCGGCCGCTGGTCAGGGCGCGGCGAGGGGCTCCAGAAGGGTGGCGTCGCCGACGTTCTCGGCGTGGTTCGGACGGCCCCACAGCGCGCGGTACACCTCGTGGGCCGGACCGGCGAGCGTGAGGTCCGGGACGCCTTCGCCGAGCATCGGCGGCTCATCCGGCCGCAGCAGCACCGTCCACGTCCGCGTGTCGGTGCTGACCTGGACGATCCCCTCGCGGCCGCTCGGCCGGGCGCGGCGCGGGGTCAGGAAGGCGAGGAACTCGTCGATGCCGTCCTCGGCGAATTCCGTGCGGTACCGGGTGACCGGCGGCTCGGGCAGCGCGCTTTCCGCGTCGAGCCGGTGGATGGCGAACTCGTGCGCGAGCCGGCGCGTCCAGTCGCCGACGGTGATCGGGCCGCCGTGCGGGAACGGCGAGCGCAGCGGGGTGTCCGCCGGACGCCGCAGGGCTTCGCGGACGGCCATGCGTTCGCCGTCCCAGCGGCCGAGCGCGTCCTCCCAGGCGGTCGCTCGCCGCGGTTCAGCCTTCTGGCCGGTGATCGCAGCGACCGTGTACGAGAGCACCGTCGTCAGGTGTGTCACCAGGTCCAGCACTGTCCACTCCGGACAGTTTCGGACCGGCGCGGCCGGACCCGCGGCGAGCGTCGCGGCCTTGATCCGGTCGGCGTGGATGTCGATCGCTTCCAGCAGCCGTGGCGCGTCCATGCACTGACCGTAGCCTGCGCACCCGGACCCGGCGGCCGAATTCGATGAGCACGACCAGCAGCAGCCCGAGCAGGAGCGACAGCAGCAGGCCGTACGCCGGACGGTCGGCGAACGCGGCCCCGCCGGCGAGCCCGATCAGCGCGCTGTACACCGACCACAGCGTCGCGCCCGCGGCGTCGAGCGGCACGAACCGGCGCAGCGGATAGCCGAGGCTCCCGTTGGCCAGCGCGCTCGCGACGCGGCCGCCGGGCAGGTAGCGCGCGGCGACGATCAGCAGCGGCGCTTGCCTGCGGACCTGGTCGCGGGCCCATTCGTAGCGTTGCCGCCCGGACGGTCCGCGCTGCAGCCAGGCGACGGCGCGCGGACCGGCGGCGCGGCCGACCGCGTAGCCGAGACAGTCGCCCGCCCACGCCCCGGCGGCGGACACGACGACCAGCAGCGCGAGCCTGCCCGGGTCCGGTCCGATCAGGACGGCGACGGTCACCACGGTCGTTTCGCTCGGCATGAACGGGAGCAGCGCGTCCAGCCCGGCGATCGCGAACACGAGCACCCACAGCCAGGGCGAGCCGAGCGTGCCCCGGATCAGCTCGGTGACGTGTTCCAGCAGTTCCACCCGCTCATCGTCAGCACTGAAGGTCACCAAGGGGTGACCCAGCGGGGTGCGGGTGGTGAACAGGTGGGTTCAGCGCGGCGCGACGCTTTCCCAGGACACGGTCAGCTCGCCGAGCCGGCGCCGGTCCGGATTGCCGATGACCGGCCAGCCGCGGTCGGCGAGCATGGCGACGGTGGTGGTCCAGCGGGCGCGCACGCCGAAGGAACGGTGCGGTGCCGCGGCGGCCCAGCATTCGTTTAAAGTGGACATCAGGGCGTGCACGCGTTCGCCGGGAATGTTGCGGTGGATGAGGATCTTCGGCAGTCGTTCGGCCACTGTGGACGGACGGTCGAGTTCGGCTAGGCGCAATGACAGGGTCAGCGTGCGCGGACCGTCCGCCCCGACGACGACCCACGTGACCAGCCTGCCGATCTCGTCGCAGGTGCCTTCCACGAGCAGGCCGTCCGGCGGCATCGCGTCGAGCATCAGCTGCCACGCACCGGGGACCTCGTCCTCGGCGTATTGGCGGAGCACGTTGAACGCGCGCACCAGGACCGGCCGCGTCCCGGCCAGCTCGAACCCGCCGCGCCGGAAGTCGAGCCGGGGCGGATCAGCGGCGGGAAGGGCGGCGGCGACGCGCTCCGGGTCGAGTTCGAGCCCGAGCACCCGGACGTCCGGCCGCACGCGCGCCAGCCAGCGAGCCAGTTCGACCGTCGTGACCGGCGACGCTCCGTAGCCGAGATCGACGACAAGGGGACTTTCGCCGCGCCGCAGCAGCCGCGTGACGCCCGGGTCGCTCGCGAGCCAGCGGTCGACCCGGCGCAACCGGTTGGGATTGGTGGTGCCCCTGGTCGGGGCTCCCACCGGGGTCAGGCGTGCTCGGCCAGCCACTGCGCGGTGAACTCGTCCTCGTGCCGCAGCAGGTTGACCACCTGCTCGGAGACGAACTCCTCGATCCGGCCGCCGAAGAGGGGGATGCGCACGACGACCTCGCCGGTGGTGCGGAGGAGGACCTTGCCGTCCTTCGGGCTGAGGTAGGTCGAGGCGCCGATCTCGCCGGGCACGCCGCCGACGCTGACGTCGGACCGGCCGGTGTACTCGTCGCCGGACCGCTTCCAGGTCTGGGTGCGGTTGACGATGATGTCGCCCTTGTGCAGGGCACGGACGGCTTGCGGGAGTTTGGCCGCCTTGATGCCGTGCTGGAGTTCGTAACGGACGGAGTCGCCTTCGGCGGTGTAGGCGAGGAGTTTCGCGTCGTCGCCGCCCAGGGCGGCTAGGCGGGCTTGGAGGGCGTCCTTGCCTGCGACTGCGGTGAAGACGTTTTCGAGCGAGCCGGTGAATTCGCCGCGGTGCTCGATCCGGGATCCCATGTGACGGACAGTACCGGGTGGGGTTCGGCTGGGCGGCTCGTCGCCTGGCGGCGACATTGCGCCTGTTGGTTGCGTGGGGCACCCCGAAGCCCAATTGTGCTGACGGTTCGGGGGTGCTTGTCAAGGCGGGAAAGATGCCTTGACAAGCACCCCCGAACCGCAGGGAGGCTTCGTATCGGGGTTGGGGGAGGGCTGGGTGCCTCGCTCGTTGGGTGCGTCTGCTGCGGTTTTAGGGACGTGAGGGGAACCCTGAGGGAATCAGAGTCAATGAGGGTGGCCCTCACGGGCGGGCCGATGGGGGTGGGTGGGGTGGGGCAGTACCGTCAAGCTTTGTGGACATCGCTGAAACGCCTGGTCGGGCTTGCCTCGCCGACTTCACCACCCTTCGTTTGGGCGGGCCGGTGCGTCGGTTCGTCACTGCGGCCACCGCTGCCGAGCTTGTTGCTGCTGTGCGTGATGCCGACGACGCTGGCGAGCCCGTCCTGCTGCTTGGGGGCGGGTCGAATCTCGTGGTCGGTGACGAAGGCTTCGACGGCACTCTGGTGCGGATCGCCAACACCGGGTGGACCCGTGATGGCGACATCGTCGAGGTGGCGGCCGGGCAGGAGTGGGACGCGTTCGTCGCTGCGCTCGTCGACAACGGTCTCGGTGGGCTTGAGTGTCTCTCCGGCATCCCGGGGTCGGTGGGGGCGACGCCGATCCAGAACGTCGGTGCGTATGGCGGCGAGGTGGCTGAGTCGATCGTCTCCGTCGAGTTGTACGACCGGGCCGCGAAGGAGGTGCGGACAGTCAAGGCTGACGAGCTCGGCTTCGCTTATCGCACCAGTGTGCTCAAGGGCACTGACCGGGGCGTGGTGCTGAGTGTGCGGTTCCGGGTCGATCCGAGTGGGCAGTCCGCGCCGATTCGGTACGCCGAGTTGGCGCGCACGCTGGGTGTCGAGATCGATGCGAAGGTCCCCGCCGCGCGGGCTCGGGAAGCGGTGCTTGGGCTGCGGCGCGGCAAGGGGATGGTGCTCGATCCGGTCGATCACGACACCTGGAGTGCGGGGTCGTTCTTCACCAATCCGATCGTTCCCGAGGAAGACGCCGCGGCGGTGCTGAGCCGGATCGCGGAGTCGACTGAGGGGAAGATCCCGCAGTATCCGGCGAGCGGCGGGGTGAAGTTGTCCGCTGCGTGGCTGATCGAGCGGGCCGGGTTCGGCAAGGGGTACCCGGGGCCGGGGGGTCGCGTTTCGCTGTCTGCCAAGCACACTCTCGCGCTTACCAACCGTGGTGGGGCCAGCACGGCGGATCTGCTCGCGCTGGCCCGCGAGGTCCGCGACGGGGTCGAGGCCCGGTTCGGGGTGCGGCTGTATCCGGAACCACTGCTGATCAACTGTTCGCTCTGAAGCATCCGGGGTAACCCGGGTGAGCAATCGACAGTAAACCGGCAGCAACCGGACACCGGGTGAAACGTCTTGCGGGGTGAAGAGGAATTTCCGGTTCGCAGGTAACGTCGAATCGCTCACCGGCGCTGTTCTGCGTGGGAGAAGCCGGTGCGGGGGACAAGTGGAGGTAGGACCGTGATCGAGCGCCGTACGGTGTTCAAGGCCGTTCTCGCGACCGGCGCGGCGGCGCTGGCCGCCGCGTGCTCGGGCGGCAGCAACGACGGCACCGCGGTGCCGCAGGGCGGGAGCGGCGACAACGGCGGCAAGCCGGTCGCCCCGGTGGCGATGCTCACCGCGACCCCGGCCGTCGGGGCCAAGGACGCGAGCGTGCGCGAGCCGGTGGTGGTGAAGGTCACCGAAGGCAAGCTGACCGAGGTCAAGCTCACCAACGAGGGCGGCGACGAGATCAAGGGCGAGATCGCGCCCGACGGCCTGTCCTGGACCAGTTCCGAACCGCTCGGCTACGGCAAGACCTACAACTACGCGGCCAAGGCGACCGGCAGCGACCAGCGGCCCGCCGAGCTCAAGGGGTCCTTCGCGACGGTCAGCCCGGCCAAGACGGTGCGCGCCACGCTGAACCCGGGCGACGACGCCGAGGTCGGCGTCGCGATGCCGATCAGCGTGAAGTTCAACGGGGCCGCCCCGAAGGACCGCGCCGCCGTCGAGAAGGCGCTCAAGGTCAAGACCAGCAAGGACGTCGAGGGCTCGTGGGCCTGGCTGTCGGCGAACCAGGTGGACTGGCGGCCCAAGGAGTACTGGCCCGCCAACACGACCGTCGAGGTCGAGGCGAACCTGTACGGCGTCGACCTCGGCGGGGGCGTCTACGTGAAATCGGACGTCAGCACCAAGTTCAAGATCGGCCGCAACCAGGTCGTGAAGATCCACACCCCGGACCATGTGATGAAGGTCTACCGCGGCGGTGCGGAGAGCGCGAGCTACCCGTGCTCCAACGGGCTCGACTCGGACGTCCAGCGCAACACCCCGAACGGCACCTTCATCATCATGTCGAAGGAGCCGCACGCGGTCTTCGACAACGCCCGCTACGGCTACACCAACGTCAACAAGAAGTGGGCCTGCCGGTTCTCCAACCACGGCGAGTTCATCCACGAGAACCAGGACAACGCGGCCGCGATCGGCAAGACGAACAACTCGCACGGCTGCGTCAACCTGCTCGAGGCGGACGCCAAGGCCTACTTCGACACGGCGATGATCGGCGACCCGGTCGAGGTCACCGGTTCGCGGCTGGGCAGCCCGACCAACTCCGACGTCAAGGACTGGTTCTACGACTGGTCGACGTGGAAGTCGCTCTCGGCCGCGAAGTGATCCACTAGCCGTCTGCTAACAAGTAGAAGTGAACACTGAGGTAACCGGGGCAGACGGCGTGCGGATCGCACTGCGCGTCGAGGGCCCGGAGAACGCGCGTCCGATCGTCTTCGTGCACGGCTGGGCCCAGTCCGCCGCGGCCTGGTCCGCTCAGCTGGCCGATCCGGCGCTGAGCGGGCAGTTCCGGCTCGTCGCGATGGACCTGCGCGGGCACGGCGGCTCCGACGTCCCCGACAGCGGTTACGACGATCCCGCGCAGTGGGCGGGCGACCTCGCCGCGGTGCTCGACTTCGCCGGTCCGGACGCGATCGTCGTCGGCTGGTCCTACGGCGGGCTGGTGATCGCCGACTACCTGCGCGAGCACGGCACCGCACGGCTCGGCGGCATCGTGCTGGTGGGCGCGATCACCGAGATCGGCCGCAAGCGCGAAGGCGGCGCGACCGGGCCGATCATGCGGGCCGCGCTGCCCGCCGCGCTCTCGGACGACGCCGAGGTGGCGATCCCCTCGCTGGTCGAGTTCACCCGGGCCCAGGCCAGTCCGAAGGTGCCTGGCGCGTACGCGCAGGCGATGCTCGGCAGTTCGCTTTCGGTGCCGCCCGCGGTGCGCGGCGCGCTGTTCCGGCGGGACATCGGCAGTGGTGACGTGCTTGCCGCGGTCGACAAGCCGGCGCTCGTCGTGCACGGTTCGGCCGACGGTGTGGTGGATCCTTCGGCGGCAGAGTATTCGGCCGGGAAGATTCCGGGGGCGGTCCTGCGTTGGTTCGTTGAGGCCGGGCATCTGCCGTTCGTCGAGGAGCCGGAGGACTTCAACTCCGTGCTGCGGCGGTTCGCCGGGGACGCAGCCGAGTAGCAGGAGTGACCAGGTGACCCTCAAGGGATTCATCGCTGAGCCGCGCCGGATCGCGGTCTTGTCCGTGCACACCTCCCCGCTCGAGCAGCCGGGCACCGGCGACGCCGGGGGGATGAACGTGTACGTCAGCCAGACCGCGCAGGAGATGGCGCGGCGCGGCATCGAGGTCGAGGTCTTCACGAGGGCGACCTCGTCGGAGCAGCCGCCGCTGGCCGAGCTGGCGCCCGGCGTCACGGTGCGGCACGTGCCGGCCGGGCCGTTCGAGCCGCTGGCGCGCGACGAGCTGCCCGCGCAGCTGTGCGCGTTCACGTCGGGCGTGCTGCGCGCGGAGGCGTTTCACGAGCCGGGCTACTACGACCTGATCCACTCGCACTACTGGCTGTCCGGACAGGTCGGCTGGCTCGCCCGCGACCGGTGGGGCGTGCCGCTCGTGCACACCGCGCACACGCTGGCGAAGGTCAAGAACGCACTGCTCGCCGAGGGTGACAAGCCCGAGCCGCGGACGCGCGTGATGGGCGAGGAGCAGGTCGTCGCGGAGGCGGACTGCCTTGTCGCGAACACGCAGGTCGAGGCTCGGCAGCTGGTCGATCTCTACGGGGCCGCCACGCACGCGGTACACGCCGTGCCGCCGGGCGTCGACCTCGAACGGTTCACTCCCGGCTCGCAGCTGGACGCGCGGCGCGAGTTGAACCTGTCGCCGGACGCTGTGGTGCTCGCCTTCGCCGGACGGATCCAGCCGCTCAAGGCTCCGGACGTCCTGTTGCACGCGGCGGCGGAAATGCTGCGGCAGCGGCCGGAATTGGCGTCGCGGCTGGTGGTTTTGGTGGTCGGCGGACCGTCCGGGACCGGGTTGGAGCAGCCGCAGGCGTTGCGGGAACTGGCGGTGTCGCTGGGCATTGCCGAGCAGGTGCGGTTTCTGCCGCCGCAGACCGGGCTGAAGCTGCGCACGGTGTTCCGCGCGGCCGACGTCGTCGCGGTTCCGAGCTACAACGAATCCTTCGGTCTGGTCGCGCTCGAAGCACAGGCGTGCGGCACGCCGGTGGTGGCGGCGGAGGTCGGCGGGCTGCCGGTCGCGGTGCCGCACGGGGTTTCCGGGCTGCTGGTCCCGTCGCACGGCGCGGCGGAATGGGCCGACGCGCTCGCCGCGGTCGCGCTGCGGCCGGACCGGCGGGCCGAACTGGCGGCCAACGCGGTACGGCACGCGCAGCGGTTTTCCTGGCGGCGCACCACGGATTCGCTGCTGGACATCTATGCTCAAGCGACCAGAGCGTTCCGGCAGGCGCTGGAACTGCGGGCGGAGGTGGCAGTGTGAGCCTTGACGCGACTATCAAGTCCACTTTGGACTCAAGTGGGCTCAAATACGACCGTCGCGGCGAAGGCCGTTATTTCGTGACGTTGCCGGGAACCAAGAAGCTGCAGACCAACTGCTGGCTCGTGGACGGCGACCACGCGTTCTCGGTGGAGGCGTTCGTGTGCCGCCGTCCGGACGAGCGGCACGAGGACGTGTACCGGTTCCTGTTGCAGCGCAACGCCCGGCTCTACGGCGTGCACTACACAGTGGACAGTCTCGGCGACATCTACCTGGTCGGCCGCTTCGGCAAGGAGACGGTGACCGAGTCCGAACTGGACAAGATCCTCGGCCAGGTGCTCGAGGCCGCCGACGGCGATTTCAACATCCTGCTGGAAATCGGGTTCGCCACCTCCATCAAGCGCGAATGGGACTGGCGGGTTTCGCGCGGCGAATCGCTGGCGAACCTCCAGGCGTTCAAACACCTCGCCGAACCCGCCGGAGGGCACGAACCGGGGTTGACCGAGTCGTAACCGATTCCGTGCAACGGGTCCGCCCGGTCGCTTCGTCTCACCGCCAACGACTGGAGGGAGACGGGAATGCGGACTCGATGGAGATACGTGCTCGCGGGAGCCGCGGTGCTGCTGCTGGCCGGATGCAGCGGCGGCACCAGCGCGGATTCGGCGAGGTCGGCTGTCGCGCCCGCGCAGCGGCAGGAGCAGGGGGCGGCGCCGAAGCAGGGCAACGCGCAGGCGTCGGTGCCCGAGCCGGGCGCGACTGATCGCAAGCTGGCGCGCAGCGCACGGCTGGAATTGACCACCCCGAAGACCGACGACGTCGTGTCCCGCGCCAAGGCGATCGCGACCGGCGCGGGCGGCTACGCCGGGCAGGAGAGCGCGACGGACGATTCCGCGTCGCTGACCTTGGCCGTGCCCGCGGAGAAACTCGACGGCGTGCTGGAGCAACTGGGCGGGCTCGGCCAGGTGAAGCGGCGGGAAATCAGCGCACAGGACGTGACCTCGCAGGTGGTCGACGTGGACGCGCGGCTGGCGACCCAGCGGGCGAGCGTCGAGCGGATCCGCGCGCTGCTGGCGAAGGCGCAGTCGGTGTCCGAGATCGCGTCCGTCGAGAGCGAGCTGACCAGCAGGCAGGCCACGCTGGAGTCGCTGGAGCGGCAGCAGGCGTCGCTGGCCGGGAAGGTCGCGATGGCGACCGTGTCGCTGTCGGTGACGAAGCAGGCGGCCGCGGCGGCGGAGGAGACGGGCGGCTTCCTCGCCGGGCTGTCCGGAGGATGGGACGCGTTCGTCGTCTTCTGCAGCGGGCTGGTGCGCGTGCTCGGAGTTTTGCTGCCGTTCTTGATCGCGTTCGGGATCCCGGCGGGCGCGGTGTTCTGGTGGCTGCGGCGGCGGAAGGCCAGGCCCGCGGAGTGAGGGGCTGGCGGAACGGCTCGAGGGAGGGGGGAGTCGCGATCTCGAGCCGTCCCGCTGCAGGTCCCGCCTTGCTGGACCCGGTGACGAGGGGGATGCCAACGGGGCCGGCGGGCCGCGGCTCGGCAGGGGGGAGACGAGCCGCGGTCACTGCCCGTGATCAGCCGGGAGTGCGTGGAATCCGGCTGAGCGGGACATGCCCAACCTGTCAGATGTCGACCAGTAATCACAAGACTACTGGTTACTCCGTTCGAGTGAACTTTGCTGACGGGGATAACAGTGTGCAGCGCCTTGCACTCTTTGGCCTGCTTGTCGGCAACCCGGCTGCGCGTCGGGTGAAGGTGTTACTCCCGGGTAACGCACTCTGGGTAGAGGGGTGGACGCACTACTGGCGGCGCGGACCCGTTCTGGCAGGCTGATGGCCATGGCCGAACTTGGGACCCTGGTGCTGCTGCGGCACGGGCAGAGCACGTGGAACGCGGAAAACCTGTTCACCGGCTGGGTGGACGTGCCCCTTTCGGAGACCGGCGAGCGCGAAGCGCGCCAGGGCGGGCAGCTGCTCGCCGAGGCCGGGCTGCTGCCGGACGTGGTGCACACGTCGCTGCTGCGCCGGGCGATCAGCACGGCGAACATCGCCCTCGACGCCGCCGACCGGCACTGGATCCCGGTCAAGCGCGACTGGCGGCTCAACGAGCGGCACTACGGCGCGCTGCAGGGCAAGAACAAGAAGCAGACGCTGGACGAGTTCGGCGAGGAGCAGTTCATGCTCTGGCGCCGGTCGTACGACACGCCGCCGCCCGCCATCGACCCGAAGGACGAGTTCAGCCAGTCCGGCGACGCACGGTACGCCGACCTCGGCGACCAGGCCCCGCTGACGGAATGCCTGAAGGACGTCGTGGCCCGGCTTCTGCCGTACTGGGAGTCGGCGATCGTCCCCGACCTCAAGGCAGGCCGCACCGTGCTGGTGGCCGCGCACGGCAACTCGCTGCGCGCGCTGGTCAAGCACCTCGACGGGATCTCCGACGACGCCATCGCCGCGCTGAACATCCCGACCGGCATCCCGCTGCGCTATGACCTGACCGCGGACCTCAAGCCGGTCAAGGCGGGCGGCGAGTACCTGGACCCGGAGGCGGCGAAGGAAGCCGCCGCCGCGGTGGCTAACCAGGGGCGCTGAGCCCCCGCCCGCTTGTGTCGTCGTGAGTGGCGTTGCCGGTTCTAACCGGCAACGCCACTCACGAGCCCTCGCCGGAAAGCGCCCGGATCCCGGACACCTTCCACTCGGAGCCCTGCCGGACGAGGTCGAGGTGGACCGGCAGCCGGTTTTCTCCGGGGTTCTGGCCGCCGCTCGTCGTCACCAACGCCGACAGCACCGCCGACGCCTTGGTCCCGTCCTGGCTGAGTTCGGTCAGCGCGGCGGTCGAATCCGCGCCGAAGGCCGCCTTCTTCCCGGTCTTGCGGATGCTGTCCACGGTTTCCTGACGGCTCTGCCGGAACTGCGACAGCAGCGGGTCAGCGGCCACCTTTTCCCATTTCGCGTAGCTGCCGTCGATGTCCTTCGGGTCGATGGTCATCAGGATCCCGCCATCCCGGACGGCCGCGTCGACAGCGGCGTCCCGGGTCGTAGCGAGGCCGTCCGCGGGGCTGGGCGCGGCGGTGAGCTTTCCGCGCGGATCGAAGTTCAAATCTTGCAGCTGCCAGTGCCCGTTCGCTTTGCCCGCGGTGACCAGGATGAGCGCGACGCCCTGATTTTTGGCTCCGTCGGGGCGTTTGCTGTGCTGCGCGGCCACCACCAGCATCCGCGCGTGGTCCGGGGTCAGCTCGGCCAGACCGGTTTCGAGCACCTGCGTCTGCGTGGTCACCGGCTCGGTGCGGACCTCGGCGAAGGTCTTGTCGAACTGCGCGCGGGCCCCGCCGGTCAGGTATTCCTGCTCGGTTTTCGCGACCTCGTCCGGCTTCGTGGAGTCGTAGCTGAACGCCGTCTCCATGGCCTTTTTGACGCCGGACACCGCGTCGCTGGTCGCCTTGGCGTCCACATAGGCCACATTCGCCGGTTCGGGAGCTGGCGCGGGCGTCGCGGGTTGCTGGGACGCGGAGCATCCGGCGGTGAGCAAGGCCGCGGCGAGAACGGCGCGCCTCACAGCAGGCCCGCCTCCCTCGCGAGAGCACCTGCTTGGAACCGCGACGTCGCGCCCAGGACATCCATCAATTCGGCCACCCGCCGACGGTACGTCCGCAGCCCGACGCCCATCGCCCGGGCCGCCTTCTCGTCGGTGGAACCGGAAGACAGCAGGTCCAGCAGCTGCGGCGTGTACTGCCGCAGCTCGGCGAACCGCGTTTCGTACGCCTCCATCGCGGTCGACGAGCGCCAGGCGGCCTCGAACAGCGACGAGATGCCCCGGACCAGATCCGGGGCGGTCACGACGTTGTAGCCGGGGCCGGCGGCGAGGATCGCGACGCGGCCGTCGAGCAGGATCGTCTCGTTGATCTCGTGGTCGCTGATCCGGACTTCCGCGCCGAGCCGCTGCAGCATCCGCAGGTGCTCGGCTCCCGCCGGGTCGAGCATGACCCGCGACAGGTAGACCTTGCGGATCCGCAGCTTCCGCTCTTTCGGCAGCTCCTGGGCGAATTTCTGCATCGCGGACCAGGTGTGCAGGTCGTTCGCGGCGCAGGCGAACTCGTCGGCTCCGGCGAGCAGGTGTCCGGCGCGCTCGACCAGTTCTCGCTCGTCGCGGATGTTCGCGACTTCCTCGGCTCGGGGCACGTCGTCCAGTGTTCCCGCGTTGGCAGCTTGCTGCCAAACCCGCCGCGACGGCCGGCCGCGCAGCACGCTGGAGACATGACCGAAACGACACTTCCCGCCGCTGCCGCGGGCACCTGGCAGCTCGGCTCCCGCACCGTCAACCGGCTCGGCTTCGGCTCGATGCGGCTCGGTGGCTCGCTCGACCCGAACGCGCCGGTCGACGCCGACCGCGCGATTTCGGTGCTGCGCCGGGCCGTGGAACTGGGCGTGAACCACATCGACACCGCGGCGTTCTACTTCGGGGCCACCTGGTCGGCCAACGCGTTGATCAAGGCCGCGCTCGCCCCGTATGGCGACGACCTCGTGCTGACCACCAAGGTCGGCCCGTCGCGCGACGAATCCGGCCAGTTCCGGCCGTTCGCCCGTCCCGACGAACTGCGCGGCCAGGTCGAGCAGAACCTGCGCGAACTCGGCCGCGAGCGCATCGACGTCGTCAACCTGCGCATCGGCACCGGCCTCGACCGCGGCACCGGTTCCCTCGCCGAGCACTTCGGCGCGCTGGCCGAACTGCGCGCCGAGGGGCTGATCGGCGAGCTGGGGATTTCCAACGTCAGCGCCGAACACCTCGCCGAGGCACAGGCGATCGCGCCGGTGGTGTGCGTGCAGAACCAGTACGGCCTGTCCGCCCGCCGCGAGGACGACGAACTGCTGCGGCTGTGCGGCGAACAGGGCGTGGCGTTCGTGCCGTTCTTCGCGGTCGCGAGCGGACAGTCCGACGTGGGCGAGCGGGTCGCCGAGGTCGCGCGGCGGCACGACGCGACGGAAGCTCAGGTGCGGCTGGCGTGGACGCTCGCGCAGGGCCCGCACGTGCTCGCGATCCCCGGCACGGGTGACCCGGCACACCTGGAGCAGAACGTCGCCGCGGCGGCGCTCGAACTGACCGACGAGGACCTCAAAACCCTCGAGGACCATTCAGCACGCTGAACACCGAGCGCGTCGATTTGGCCGGAAGATCTCGATCGGGTGAACGGGGCCTGACCCCGAGGCGAATATGTACCCCTCAGGTGTCACTCGCCTCACGACAGGGCTTCCAGGACTAGGCCGGAAGGCTACCGGGATGCTTACGATTCCCCCGTGACCACGCCTGTTGTCCTGCTGACGGCCATCGGCGCTCTTGTCGTCGGCGCGGTCGCCGGTTTCCTCGCGGCCAGGGTGCGAGCCCGGCGCGAGGCGGCCCGGCCCCTCGGCCCGACCGTCGCCGAGCTCCTCGAACGGCTGATCCGCTCGTCCAACAACGGCGTCATCGTGCTCAACCGGTTCGGCGACCTCGTGCTGCACAACCCGCGGGCGTACGAACTCGGCCTGGTGCGCGTCAACCAGGCGGATCCGCGGGCGCGCAAGGCCGCCGAGCAGGTGGTCGAGACCGACGAGCCGATGGAGGTCGACCTCTCGCCGCTGGAGAGCCGCGGCCGCCGCCAGCCGGAGGCGGTGCTCGGCGAGGTCCGGCCGCTCGGCGACGGGTTCACCGTCGTCGAGGCCGTCGACCACTCCGAGGCGATCCGGCTGGAGGCGGTCCGCCGCGACTTCGTCGCGAACGTCAGCCACGAGCTCAAGACCCCGGTCGGCGCGATCGCGCTGCTCACCGAGGCCGTGCTGGACGCCGCCGAGGACGTGGAGGAGGTCCGCCGCTTCGGCGGCAAGATCCTGCGCGAGTCCACCCGGCTCGGCCAGCTCGTCACCGAACTCATCGCGCTGTCCCGCCTCCAGGGCGCCGAACGGCTGCCGGACCTCAACGTGGTCGAGGTCGACGCCGTCGTGCGCGAGGCGCTCGGGCGCACCACGCTGTCCGCGGAATCCGCCGACATCACCATCACCACCGACACCCCGAGCGGCCTGCTCATCGAGGGCGACCGGACACTGCTGGTCACCGCGCTGTCGAACCTGCTGGAGAACGCCGTCGCGTACTCGTCGGCGGGCAGCCCGGTGTCGATCTCGCGCCGGCTCGCCGACGGCATGGTCGAGATCGCGGTGACCGACCGCGGCATCGGCATCGCCGAGGACGAGCAGCAGCGCGTGTTCGAACGCTTCTACCGGGCGGACAAAGCCCGTTCTCGCGCCACCGGCGGCACCGGCCTCGGACTGGCGATCGTGAAACACGTCGCGGCCAACCACGGCGGTTCGGTCGGCCTGTGGAGCCGTCCCGGCACCGGGTCGACGTTCACCCTGCGCATCCCCGCGCACGTGCGCACCGAACCCGCCGACACCGCACGCAAGGCCGCGCCCGCGCGGCCGGACAAGACCCCCGAGCGGACACCCCGGCTCGTGGCAACCGGGCAGGAAGTCTCCAGCCCAGACCATGGAGGAAACCTGTGACGAGGGTTCTCATAGTCGAGGACGAAGAGTCCTTCGCCGACCCGCTCGCCTTCCTGCTGCGCAAGGAGGGTTTCACCGCGGCGGTCGCGGTGACCGGCCAGCAGGCGCTGGAAGAGTTCGACCGCAACGGCGCGGACATCGTGCTGCTCGACCTGATGCTGCCCGGGATGAGCGGCACCGACGTGTGCAAGCAGCTGCGGCAGCGCTCCGCGGTGCCGGTGATCATGGTGACCGCGCGCGACAGCGAGATCGACAAGGTCGTCGGGCTGGAACTCGGCGCCGACGACTACGTGACCAAGCCGTACTCCGCGCGCGAGCTGATCGCGCGGGTGCGCGCGGTGCTGCGCCGCGGCGGCGAGCCGGGCAGCGACGGCGAACTCGCGCCGCTGGTGCTGTCGGCCGGGCCGGTGCGGATGGACGTCGAACGGCACGTGGTGACCGTGGACGGCGGCGAGGTTTCGTTGCCGCTCAAGGAGTTCGACCTGCTGGAGTACCTGCTGCGCAACGTCGGCCGGGTGCTCACCCGCGGCCAGTTGATCGACCGGGTGTGGGGCGCGGACTACGTCGGTGACACCAAGACCCTCGACGTCCACGTGAAGCGGCTCCGCTCGAAGATCGAGCCGGATCCGGGTTCGCCGCGGCACCTGGTGACCGTGCGCGGGCTCGGCTACAAGTTCGAGACCTGAGCGGTCTCCCGGCGGAACGCGGGGTCCGCCGGGACAACCGGTCCGTGAAGGGCTCCTTGCGGGAATCTGATTCCTTCAAGGAGTCCTTCACGGCTTTTGTCCGGGTTTCTGCGCACACCGTGCCGGATCGCGCACGCTGAGTCGATGTAGATCCGAGTGGAGTTGGTTACAGTTTCGAGACCTGGCGCTGGGACCGGTACGCTGAATCCTCGTGCGCCTAGGGGTACTCGACGTCGGTTCCAACACCGTCCACTTGCTCGTGGTCGACGCCCACCGTGGCGCCCACCCGACCCCGATGCACTCCGAGAAGACGATGCTGCGGCTGGCCGAACAGCTCACCGGCTCCGGCGAATTGAGCCGTCCCGGCGAGGACGGCCTGGTCCGGGCGGTCGAATCGGCCAAGGCCGCGGCCGCGCGGCTCGGCTGCGAGGACGTGCTGGCGTTCGCGACGTCCGCGGTGCGCGAGGCGAAGAATTCGGCGAAGGTGCTGGCCAGGGTAGGCGCCGAGACCGGCGTCAACCTGCGCGTGCTGTCCGGCGAGGACGAGGCGCGGCTCACCTTCCTGGCGGTGCGCCGGTGGTACGGCTGGTCGGCGGGGAAACTGCTGGTGCTGGACATCGGCGGCGGGTCGTTCGAGGTCGCGATGGGCCGCGACGAGGAACCCGAACTCGCCGAGTCGCTTCCGCTGGGAGCCGGGCGCACCACCCGCACCCGCTTCCGCAACGACCCGCCCACCCGGTCCGAGGTCGTCGCGACGTCGGCCTGGCTCGAGGACCAGCTCGCCGGGCTCGCGAAAAAGGTCGCCGGCCAGGGCCTTCCGGACCGGGTCGTGGCGACGTCCAAGACGTTCCGCTCGCTCGCCCGGCTGACCGGGGCGGCCCCCTCGGCGGCGGGCCCCCGCGTGCGCCGTACGCTCACCGACACTGCCCTTCGCCAGCTCATCGCCTTCATTTCGCGGATGACCGCCGCGGATCTGGCCCAGCTGGAAGGCGTCAGCGGGAGCCGGTCGCACCAGCTCGTGGCGGGCGCGCTGGTGGCGCAGGCCGCGATGCGGGCGCTCTCTCTCACGGAGTTGGAGATTTGTCCCTGGGCGCTGCGAGAGGGTGTCATCCTGCGGCGGTTGGACCACGCCAATGGGTCGGACGAAACTGGAACCGCGATCTCCGGCGTTTCGGCGAGCGGGGAGGACCGGTGACAGCAGCGGACTGGACTTGGCCGACGAAGACCAGGCACGGTGAAGAGGTGACGGACATGCACTGCACGGTGTCGATTGCGCGCGGCTCCGGAGGCGGGTGTGCCCGAGTGACCACAACCAACCCCGAGCGCGCTTTGGACAGCACGGTATGACGGACCAGACCGGCGGCGACCAGCCCCAGAAGACCGTGGCCGAACTGCTCGCCCAGCACGGGCAGCAGGTCGACGGCGGACGGCGACGCAGGCGCAGGGCGGCCGATGACGAGGACGAGGCCGCCCCGCGGCGCTCGGGCCTCACCGACACCGGACCGCAGGCGATCATCGACCGGGTGGCGTCCGAGGGCGGCACCCCGCCGCCTCCTTCGCGTCCCCCGGGCGGCCGCCGCCGTCCGGACGCGGCCCCGCGGCCCGGTCCGCAGGAATCGGGCCAGTACCCGCGTCCCGGGCAGCAGCCTTCGGGCCAGTACCCCGCGCCGCAGGACGCCGGGCCGCCGCCGATGAACGGCCAGCCGTCGGGGCAGTACCCGGCTCCGAACGGCCAGCAGGACTCGGCCTACGTGCGTCCCCCGGCGCCGCCGCAGGAGTCCGGGCAGTACCCGCGACCGGCCAACGGCCAGCAGGACTCGGCCTACGTGCGCCCGCCCGCTCCGCCGCAGGAGTCGGGCCAGTTCGCCCGTCCTGCGCCGGGTCCGCAGGGCACCGGCTACCTGCGTCCCGCCGCGCCGCAAGACTCCGGTTACGTGCGTCCGCCCGCTCCGCCGCAGGAATCCGGGCAGATGCCGGTGCCGCCGCGCGGCCGTCCGCCGCGTCCGCAGGCCGCCGACGAGGAGACTCGCGGCGCGGTGCCGCCGGTCCGCCGTCGGCCGGCGCCGCAGGCACCGCCGCCCCCGCCGCAGGACGGTGGCTTGGCTGCCCGGCTCGACGGTCTCGACGGCGACGCCCCGGAACCGCCCGCGCCGCCGATGGCGAGCGGTGCGTTCCCCGCGCCTGGCGCCCCGCCGGCCCCGAACCGGCCGCGGCGGGCTCCGGCCCGTCGTCCGGCTCCGAAGCAGGAGCCGCACACCGAGCAGTTCGACGCGATCGACGGCCCGCCCGCTGAGGGCGTCGCCGAGGACGCGCCGCCAGCGGGTCTCGCCGGCTGGCGCCAGCGTCGGCAGGCCGAGCAGCTGGAGGACACCGAGGTCGGCATGATGCCGGCCGTCCCGCCCGCCGGTGCGGAGCCGGAATCGGCCGAGGAGTACGCCGAGGACGACTACGTCGACGACGGCTACGAGGACGAGTACCCGCCCGCCGCCGCGGACTACGACGCGGGCCCGCCGACCGCGGGCTACCCGGCCCCGATGCCCTTCGCTCCGGGCGCCAAGGACCCGGTCGACGACGACCTGGCCGAGTACGAGCGCGAGTTCGCCGAGCCGTCCGGTTACCCCGACGGCCAGCCGGACTTCGAGGGCGACGACGGCTACGGGTACGAGCACGCCGAGGGCTACGAGCACGCCGACGGTTACGCCGAAGGCGACGAGTACGACGACTACCCCGAGGAAGCCGTCGCCGAGGACGCTCCGGAGGCCGAAGCCGAGCCGGAACCCGAGGTGTCCGCGGGCAAGCAGTGGCTGACGCTGGCTGGACAGCTCGCGCTGGGCGTCGTCGGCGGCGCCGCCGTGTGGCTGGGCTTCAACTGGCTGTGGGTCAACCTCGCGCCCGCCGCGCTCGTGGGCGCGCTGCTGGTGATCGTCGCGCTGGTCTGGATCGTGCGGAAGATCCGCCGTGCCGAGGACCTGCAGACGACGCTGCTGGCGATTCTCGTCGGGTTGGTGGTGACGGTGTCGCCCGCGGCGCTGTTGCTGGTGGCCAAGTAGTCCGCCGCGAAGGACGCTGGGGCAGGATGGGCGCGTGAGTGAGAGCGCGCCCGTCCCCGTGGGTCTGAGCACCGCCTCGGTGTGGCCGCTGCGCGCGGGCGCGGCGTTCGAGCTGGCCGCCGATCTCGGCTACGACGGCGTCGAGGTCATGGTGTGGGCGGATCCGATCAGCCAGGACGTCTCGGCGATCCGGCGCTGGTCGCGGCGCACCGGGATGCCGGTGCTGTCGGTGCATTCGCCGTCGCTGCTGATCACGCAGCGGATCTGGTCGCCGGATCCGGAGGTGCGCCTGCGCCGTTCCGTGGACGCCGCGCTGGAACTCGGCGCGCGCACGGTCGTGGTGCATCCGCCGTTCCGATGGCAGCGGCGATACGGCGACGCGTTCGGCGATCTGGTGGACGAGCTCGAGGACGCCAGCGGCGTGGACGTCGCGGTGGAGAACATGTTCAAGGTCCGCCCGCCCGGCGGTTCGCGTGATGCGCGCGTGTCGGCGTTCCGGCCGTCGATCGACCCCACGGACGTCGGATTCCGGCACTACACCTTGGATTTGTCGCATTCGGCCGCGGCGCGGATGGACGCGCTCGCGCTCGCGGACCGGATGGGGGCGGGGTTGAGCCACGTCCATCTGGCGGACGGGACCGGGATTCCGAAGGACGAGCACCTGATTCCGGGGCATGGCGGGCAGCCGTGTGCGGAGTTGCTGGAGAAGCTGGTCAGTGACGGGTTCGCCGGGCAGGTGGTGCTGGAGGTCAACACCCGGCATGCCACGGGGGCGGCGTCGCGGGCGCGGGCGTTGGCCGAGGCGCTGTTGTTCGCCCGGTTGCATCTGGGGCAATGATCCCTGGGTGATCTTGCTCGGCTGTCCGGGCGGTCCCTGCCCTGCTCGGCTCGCAAAGGCGGCCGGGCACCGTAAAGTGCGGGCGTGACCTCGTTGCCATCGCCGTCTCCAGATTTCGCCGGACCCGGTTCCACGCGCCGTATCGCCGTGGCCGGTCGTCCGTGAGCGCGGCCGACGACACCGCGACCGCCTTCGACGGGGCCACCTCAGTGCGGTCGCTCGGGGACGGCACGTTCACCGCGACGTTGCGGTCGGAATGGTCGATCGGGGTCCATCCGCACGGCGGGTTCCTGGTGGCGTTGCTGGCGAAAACCGCTGCCGCCGCGTTGCACGAGCGCGGGGACGCGACCGTCGATCCGCTCGCGGTGAGCACCGAATTCCTGCACGCGCCCGCGCTCGGCCCGGTGTTGCTGCGCGCGGACGTGCGCAAGGTCGGCCGCCGGGTTTCGGTGGTCGCGGTGTCGCTCGAACAGCGCGGCCGGGCTTGCGTCGAGGCGAGGGTCACGGTCGGCCGGTTGCCGATGCGCCGTTCCGAATGGACGGACCTGCCGCAGATGCCCGCCGAACCGCCGTCGAACGCGCCGCAGCTCGGCAAGGACACTCCGGAAGGCCCGTTCCACCTGTCCGCCGCCTGCGACGTCCGGCTGGACGCGGCGACCGCGGGATTCCTCACCGGACGCACCGGCGACCCGCCCCGGCTGCGGATGTGGGCGCGTCCGCGCGTGGGCCAGCCCGACGTGTACTTCTCGCTGCTGGCAGGCGACCTCAACCCGCCGGTGGTGGCGAACCTCGGCAGGCACGGCTGGGCCCCGACGGTCCAGCTGACCTCGCTGCTGCGCACCCGCCCGGCCCCTGGCTGGCTGCGGATCCTCGTCGAATCGCGCTCGGTGCACGAGCCGTGGTTCGACTCGGACGCGACCGTCGTGGACTCCCAAGGCAGGCTCGTCGCGCAGGTGCGGCAGCTGGCGCTCGCCCCGGCACCGGGCGGCTGAGCCGCGTTTGGCACGCTGAAGCGCATGAGTGTGATCGCGGTGCTGGGTGCGGGAAAGATCGGCGAAGCCCTGCTGTCGGGCCTGCTCAACGGCGGCCACGAGCCAGGCGACCTGCTCTTCACCGAGCGGTACGAGGAGCGGGCGCGCGAGCTGGAAACGCGCTACCCGGGCATGAAAGCGGCGACCGTCGCGGACGCGGCGCGGCGCGCGGACATCCTCGTGGTCGCGGTGAAGCCGCAGGACATCGAGCCGGTGCTGGACGAGCTGGCCCCGCTGCTCGGTCCGTCGTCGCTGGTCGTCTCGCTGTGCGCGGGACTGCCGACCGCGCTGTACGAACGCCGGCTCGCTGAGGGGGTGCCGGTGGTCCGCGTGATGCCGAACACCCCGATGCTGGTCGGCGAGGCGATGAGTGCGATCTCACCCGGCCAGCACGCGACGCCCTCGCACGTCGCGACGGTCAAGGAACTGCTGTCGCACGTCGGCCAGGTCGTCGAGGTCCCGGAGCGGCAGCAGGACGCGGTCACCGCACTGTCCGGATCCGGCCCGGCGTACTTCTTCTACCTGGTCGAGGCCATGATCGACGCGGGCATCCTGCTCGGCCTGCCGCGCGCGCTGGCCGGACAGCTGATCATCCAGTCGGCGGTCGGCGCGGCGAAGATGCTGGCCGAGGGCCAGGACCACCCGGTACTGCTGCGCGAGGCGGTGACGTCCCCCGCCGGGACCACCATCAACGCGATCCGCGAACTGGAGAAGCACGGCGTGCGCGCGGCTTTGCTCGACGCGATCGAGGCCGCCCGCGACCGGTCGGAGGAGCTGGGGCGCGCCCACGAGAACTGATCGTCCGCCTCCGGTCGGACCGCCCCAATGCCGCATTGGGGTGTTCTCAGTGGCGCGGCGGGCGGCGTTGGTACGGCGAGGCGCAGCGTCGACGGGGCCGCGTTGCTTCTCCGCTGCGGTTGACGTCCGTGAGGGCCACCCTGAGGGAATCTGATTCCCTCGGGGTGGCCCTCACGTCCCGCGTCCCAGGCCAGGCGAGACCTTCGACCTGGGCGGACACGGCTCGAACGCACCTGCAGCGCCGCCTCAAGTTCCTGGCATTGGGAACCAGAGTCAGTCAGGGTTCCCCTCACGACCTCAGCGCCAGCCCAACCGCGCTCATCGGCCGAGGGCGGCTTCACGCACCGCGTTCGCGGAGAGTGGCGCTCCTCCGGCGGCGGGCGGGCGCGGGGGGCGAGGGTCGTGAAGGGCTCCTTGCGGGAATCAGATTCCCTCAAGGAGCCCTTCACGACCCTCGGCGGGAGAGGAGCTGCCTGGCGCGCCCTAGCCAGCGGCCGCCCGCAACACCCTGACCAGCATCGCTGCCAAGAACCCACCGCGTACCGCGCTGCTGAGAAACCTCAACGTATGCATCTGACGCACCCAATGCGGCGTTCGGTGCGTCGCACGCACCCAATGCCGCATTGGGGCGCTTCGAGCCAAGGCCCGGGGGGAGGGGGTCGGCGCGTCCGCTGCTCCGTTCAGCGGTGCCGATGCCGTAGCGCCCCACCGGGCCGAATCCGGCAAATCGGATACTGCTGCGCCGTCCGGGCTACGCGAAGCCCCAGGTGAGGGCCCATCCTGGTGACAGGCGTCGCACGAGTCCCACCTGTCCCGCTACCCTCGGAAGAGCACGTGCGTGTCGATACCACAGGTGGGGAAGCCTCGTGGCGCGACACGTGTCGAAGGACGCGGTAAACATGTCGCCGAACAAGAGGGAGGATTTGCCCGCGGTAGGGCAGGTCCAGTTTTTGACAGTCGCCGAAGTGGCCACGCTGATGCGGGTCTCGAAGATGACCGTGTACCGCCTGGTGCATTCGGGCGAACTTCCCGCGGTCAGAGTCGGGAAGTCCTTCCGGGTGCCGGAAAAAGCGGTGCACGAGTATCTGCAGGGTGCTTACTTCGACGTGGGCTGATCCGACGGCGGGCATGCGTCAGACCATGCCCGCCGACCAGCCCGCGCCGGGACGCTAGTAACCTGGTAAACCGCTCGTGCCTGTGCGCTCCACCCGTTGGACGCTGCGCCGGGCAGCGTGACCGACGACCAAGAGGAGCGCCCATGGGTTCCGTGATCAAGAAGCGCCGCAAGCGCATGTCGAAGAAGAAGCACCGCAAGCTGCTGCGCCGTACGCGCGTGCAGCGGCGCAAGGCCGGCAAGTGAGCCGTCCGCGCGGCTAGAGTTTCGTGGCCCGTCCAGTCTCTGGACGGGCCACACTCATGTTCGGACCTTCCTACGCCCGATCGAGTGAGGCGCGTATCGCAATCCGGACGTCCCTCGTAAATACCAGGTAAGACCTGGTCAGCAGGGTGTCCGGGGCCGGTAACATGGCAGGTGCATCAGCGCGATGTTTCCAGCGAGTGCAGGTTCGCGCACCCCGAGTGATCACTCCGTCTTGCACACTGCTGCCGATCAGGGAGTTCCATGGCCTCGAACATCGTGCTCGTCACCGGAGTCGCCGGCGACCTTGGCGGGAAGCTGCTCGCCAGGCTCGGCGCGCATCCGGATCTCGAGCGGGTGATCGGCGTCGACACCGCCCCGCCGTCCAAGGACGTCCAGCAGCGGATGGGCCGCGCCGAGTTCGTCCGCGCGGACATCCGCAATCCGCTCATCGCGAAGGTGATCAGCAGCGCCGAGGTGGACACCGTCGTGCACACCTCGTGCACCGCGCATCCGGCCGGGCCGAGCCGGCGCGCCGCGGTCAAGGAAGTCAACGTCATCGGCACCATGCGGCTGCTCGCCGCGTGCCAGCGCGCGCCGAAGGTGCGCAAGCTCGTGGTGAAGTCGAGTGCCGCGGTCTACGGCGCGGGCGCGCGTTCGCAGGCGGTGTTCACCGAGGATTCGGAGCTGATCCCGCCGTCGACCAGCGGCTACGCGAAGGACGCGGTCGAGATGGAGGGCTACGTGCGCGGCCTCGCCCGCCGCCGCCCGGACCTGACCGTCACGCTCCTGCGGTTCGCGAACATCATCGGCCCCGAGGTCGACACCGTGCTGGCCCGGTACTTCTCGCTGCCGGTCGTGCCGACCGTCTTCGGCTACGACTCCCGGCTGCAGCTGCTGCACGGGTCAGACGCGCTGTCAGTGCTCGAAATGGCGACGCTGGAAGACCGTCCGGGCGTGTTCAACGTCGCGTCGGAGGGCGTGCTGACCCTGTCGCAGGCGATCCGCCGGGCGGGCCGGGTCGGGCTGCCGATGCCGCGCGGCGTGGTGCCGTCGGTCGGGAAGCTGCTGCGCGGCGCCCGGCTGGTCGATTTCTCCGCCGACCAGGTGCGGCTGCTGAACTTCGGCCGCGCGGTCGACATCACGAAGCTCAAGAAGGAATTCGGGTACACGCCCCGCTGGACCACCCGCGAGGCGTTCGACGACTACGTGGCCGGCCGCGGCCTGCGTCCGGTGCTCGACGGCGGCGCGCTGGCCGGGCTGGCGGGCAAGGTGCTCGAGGCCGCCGCCACCGGGCAGGCGCGCCGATGAACCACGCGACGAGGGCCGGAAGCGAGGCGAATCCCGTGAACAGTGCTGAGGCACAGGTCATTCTGCTGCATGGACCCGGCCGGGAGAAGCCGGCCGAGGCCCCGGCTCCGGTCGAGGAGCGGGTGGACGCGCCGGTCGTCGAGTTCCCGGCGCAGCCGTCCGGTCCGGTGCGCGAGCCGGCCGCCGATCCGCTGTCGGAATCGGTGCGCGGCGCGCTCACCTTCCTGCGCCACCGGCTCACCGGCGACTACGAGGTGGACGAGTTCGGCTTCGACGCCGAGCTCACCGAGACGCTCGTGCTGCCGCCGCTGCGCGCGCTGTACGAGAAGTGGTTCCGGGTCGACACGTTCGGTGTCGAGAACCTGCCGAGGGCGGGCGGCGCGCTGCTGGTGTCCAACCACTCCGGCACCTTGCCGCTCGATGCGTTGATGACCGCGGTCGCGGTGCACGACGAGACCGGCGGACGGCATCTGCGCGGCCTCGGCGCGGACCTGGTGTTCAAGCTGCCGCTGGTCGGGTCGTTCGCGCGCAAGTCCGGGCAGACGCTCGCCTGCAACGCCGACGCCGAACGCCTGCTGACCAACGGCGAGCTGGTCGGCGTGTGGCCGGAAGGCTTCAAGGGCGTCGGGAAGCCGTTCTCCGCGCGGTACAAGCTGCAGCGCTTCGGCCGCGGCGGGTTCGTGTCCGCGGCGATGCGCGCGGGCGTGCCGATCATCCCGGTGTCGGTGGTCGGGGCCGAGGAGACGTATCCGAAGATCGGCGAGCTCAAGGTGCTGGCCCGGCTTCTCGGGCTGCCGTACTTCCCGGTCACGCCGTTCTTCCCGCTGCTGGGCCCGCTCGGCGCGGTGCCGCTGCCCACGAAGTGGACCATCGAGTTCGGCGAACCGATCCGCACCGACGAGTACGGCCCGGAAGCGGTCGACGATCCGATGCTGGTGTTCACGCTCACCGACCAGGTCCGCGAGTCGATCCAGCACTCGCTGTACCGCAGGCTTTCCCAGCGCCGCAGCGTTTTCCGGGGTTGAGCATCAGCCGGGCATACGCCAGCCCCGGTGCACTGAGCGTTCGCAGCGCCGCGGTTCGTCGCCGACGCTGACGAACAGCGCGGTCAGCAAGGCCGCGCCGTGGTCGAGCGTGCCGCGCGGCAGGGGGCCGTTCGCGACCAGCGAGACCAGACCGTGCGCGATGGCCCAGCTTTGCGTGGCGAGTTCGAGCGCGTCGAGGCCTTCGCGGTACCGGCCCGTGTCGCGGCCGCGGGCGGCGGCTTGCACGAGGTACTCGAGGGTGTCGTCGGCGGCTTGGGCGTCTTCCAGGTCGAAGTTGGCGTCGAACATCACGCGGTACAGGTCCGGGTGGGCCAATGCGTTGCCGAGGTAAGCGGAGATCAGCGCGGCGTGGTCGCGTACCGGATCGGCGGACTGGCGGACCTCGGCCATCCGGTGCGCCAGCCGGGTAAAACCCTCCTGCCGCAAGGCTTTCCACAGCCCGTCCATGCTGTCGAAGTGCGTGTAGACGGCCATCGTCGACACTCCGGTGCCGGTCACGAGCGAGCGCAGGGTGATCGGTTCGCGGGTGCGGAGCATCTGCGCTGCTCGTTCGAGCAGCAAGGTGCGCACTGCCGGATCTTTCGCCCTCGCCATGGCGGCATTCTATAGCATTGCAATGCTATGTTTTGAAGGCCGAGGATTTTCAGGAGGAAACATGGCCGTCACCCTGGTCAATCCCGCTTCGCTGCCGCAGGTCGGCCTCTACCGGCAGGTGGCCGTCGCGACCGGCTCGCGGACGGTGTACCTCGCCGGGCAGGTCGCGCGGACCGCGGACGGCGGGCACGTCGGGGAAGGGGACCTGGCCGCGCAGGTCGAGCAGGCTTACCTGAACGTGGCCGCGGCACTGGCCGAGGTGGGCGCCACGTTCGCGGATGTCGCGCGGCTGACCGTGTATTTCGTCGAGTGGTCGCCGGAGAAGATGGGCGAGTTCGTCGAGGGCGTGCAGCAGGCGGAGAAGAAGCTGGGCGTCAGCATTCAGGCCCCGTTGACCGGGATCGGCGTGGCGTTCCTGGCCGAACCGGACCTGCTGGTCGAGGTCGAGGCGACCGCGGTGCTGGACTGATCCGGTTTCAGCGGCGGCGGTACGCCATCCCCGCGGCGACCGCCCCCGCGACCGCGCCCGCGCCGAGCACGGACGGGACGCCGATGCGGGCGGCTTTGCGGCCGGTGCGGAAGTCGCGGATTTCCCAGCCGCGGGCGCGGGCGACGTCGCGCAGGCCGCTGTCCGGGTTGACCGCGACCGCGGTGCCGACGACCGACAGCATCGGCACGTCGTTCTGCGAATCCGAATAAGCCGTGCAGCGCTTGAGGTTCAGGCCCTCCCGCGACGCGAGCGCGCGGACCGCGTGTGCCTTCGCGCGGCCGTGCAGCATGTCGCCGACCAACCGTCCGGTGTAGACGCCGTCCTTGGTTTCCGCGACCGTGCCGAGCGCGCCGGTGAGGCCGAGGCGGCGCGAGATGATCGCGGCGAGTTCGATCGGGGTCGCCGTGACGAGCCACACGCGCTGGCCCGCGTCGAGGTGCATCTGCGCGAGCGCGCGGGTGCCGGACCAGATCTTGTCCGCCATCAGCTCGTCGTAGATCTCCTCGCTCATCGTGGTGAGCTCCTCGACCGTGCGACCGGCCACAAAGGACAGCGCGCGCTCGCGGTGGGTCTTGATGTCGGCCTTGTTCTCGCGCCCGCCGATGCGGAACTTGACCTGGTCCCACACGAAACCGGCGAGGTCGGCCGAGGTGAAGAACTTGCGCGCGGCGAGCCCGCGGGCGAAGTAGAAGATCGACGCGCCCATCATCATCGTGTTGTCCACGTCGAAGAAGGCGCCCGCGGTGAGGTCCGGCGGCGCGGGCGGAACCGTCGTCGCCAGCTGCGCCGAGGAGGACGCGGCCTCCGCCGACGCTTCTCCGGCGAGCGTGGCGAGCCGCTCCAGTTCCTGACTCTTATCCTTGCCACGCCAAGCTGACACGCACACCGCCTCCAGGTTCGGGCACGTCCCGGCGGACGACGCCGACCGGGTCCTGCAGCACAGGGTAGCGACCGCGCGACTCACCCGTTGGAGATGTGGCCCGCGCCTCGGACAGGGGTTGCGTTCCGGAGTGACGCATGTCGCTGACCTTGGCGTCAGCCGATGACGATCGGTGGGAGTCCGGGCAGCAGCGGCGGGATCGAGACGACCGGCGGGGGTGCGGGCCGAGTCGGGATCCGGGGTGTGTTGAGGGGTGGTCGGCGGCGGGACGCACAGGGGGTTGCGTTCCGGGGTGACGCATGTCGCTGACCTTGGTGTCAGCCGATGACGATCGGCGGCAGTCCGGGGAGCAGCGGCGGGATCGAGACGACCGGCGGGGGTGCGGGCCGGGTCGGGATCCGGGGTGTGGTGGGGGCGGTGATCGGCGGCGGGACGCTCGGCGGGACCGGCGGGTGCGGGATCGCGGGCGACGTCGGCGTCGGGGTCGGCGTGCTCGGGTCGCTCAGCGTCGGCGACGAGACCGAGCGCACCGGCAGCGGGGAGTCCGTCGGCGGGACGCTCGTCCCGGCAGCAGGCGGCGGGCTGGTCGGCGTGGAGCCGCCGGGTGACAGCGGTTGCTGGGTGCACGCGCCGCGCGCCGGGAGGAGGCCGAGTTCGTCCGTGGTGCCGGTGGTGATCTGGTAGCAGCTCAGCCGCGAGCCCAGCGCGGAAGTCCGCTGCTGTACCCGGTCGAGCAGGAGGCGTGCCTGCTGGAGATCCGCGAGGGCGGACGCCGGGACGCCGACCTGCTCCGACTCCAGTTGCCGCGACTGGCTCTGCGCCCACGATTCCAGCGACGTCAGCCGTGTGCGGTTGCCGCTCGTCGTCGCCAGTTCGGTGAGTTCGGACACGCCCGCGCGGACGTCACTGCTGAAATCGTGCAGGGCGGTTTGATACGCCGACGGGCTGGCGTCGCTCATCCGGCCCAGTTCGGTGACGCGGTTCGCGGCGAACTTGAGGTGTTTCTCGGCCTTGGCTTCGTCGCCGAAGGTCAGGCCGAGCGACGTGACTTCGCCGGCTCGCTTCACGCTGTACAGCGCGTCTCCGGGCAAGGCATCTCGCGAAAGCAGCAGCGTGAGCCCGCCAAGGCCGAGGATCAGCGCGATGCCCGCCGCGGCGAGGTCGGCCATTCGCGGCCGCCACCGGCGGCGGGGGAGCGGTTCGCCGATGCGGCCTTCGATCTCGGCGCGGATCCGGGCTCGGGTGGCGGGATCGGGGGCGCCTGCCTGGCCCAGTTCGCGCAGCGCGCCGACCAGTGCCAGCTCTTCGGCGAATTCTTCCGGCCGCTGTCCGGGGGAAGCATCGATCGCGTCGTCGAACCGTTCGCTCTCGGTCCGACCACGCGAAAACCACCCGGGCACGCCCACGGTGCTGCTCCGTCTCCACCCAACGCCCGGCCCTGACCGCCGGTCTGGGTGAGAAACGATTAAGAAGCCGAAAAAGTTACGGCTGTTCGTTGAACGATCAACGCAAGCCGGTGGGCAGCAGCTGCGCGAGCCGCCGGACCGCCCGGTGCTGCAGTGCCTTCACCGCGCCCTCGTTGCGGTCCATGATCTGCGCGGTCTCCGCGACCGACAGTCCCTGGAGGAACCGCAGCACGATGCATTCGCGCTGGTCCTCGCCCAGTTCGGCGACGCAGCGCAGCAGTTCGGCCCTGGTCGCGCCCGCGATCGCCTGCTGTTCGGGTCCGGCCTGGGCGACCGGGCCGACCGGTCCGCCGGGCACGCCGCCCGGTTCGGCGACCTCGTCGGTGACGACCTCGAGCCGGAACCGGCTGGACTTCACGTGGTCGAGGATCAGGTTGCGGGCGATGGTGACGAACCACGCGCCGACGTCGCGGCCCTGGTAGCTGACCGACGTGATCCGGCGCAGCGCGCGCAGGAAGGTCTCGCTGGTGACGTCCTCGGCCAGGTCGCGGTCGCCGAGGCGGAAGAGCGCGTAGCGGTAGACGACGTCGACGTACCGGTCGTACAGCTGGCCGAACGCGGAGGACTCGCCCGCCTGCGCGGCCCGCACCAGTTCCCACGCCTCGGCCTTCGCGACCTCGGCGGGATCCGGTTCGGTGTCGGCCTTGGGCAGCGGCACGGCGGCCGCGGGCGAGCCGAACACGCGGTCGGCGAACATCGAGACCGGACCGCGGTGCGGTGCGGCGGACAGGGTGATCGGACGGCTCATCGGGCGGCACCTCCGGCGGTCCCTGGTGCGGCCGGGCGCGTACCCGAGGGCGTGCGGGCGTGCCTCGGCGCGTGTCCCACACCCTCGTGGACCGGCGGCTTCGGCACGACGACTCCCTTGCTCGGGTCACCCGGTAGTGATCAACGCCACCCGGTGACGCAGTGCAGCATACGTGTTGTTACCGCGAAGTAGGTAGTGTCCCGGTCAGGCAGAGGTGCGACGATCGCGCAGCATCCCCATTACGGGTGACAAGATGACGAATCCGCAACGGAACGAGAGGGGTGGGGGTGGACCGGATCAGCACCGCCCACGGCGTCGCCGGCCTGCTCGCCAATGCGGCCAGCCGCTGGCCGGATCGCACGGCGATCACCGAGACGGGCACGGGTGCCACGCTGACCTGGCGAGAGCTCGACGAAGCCGCGCACGCGCAAGCACGCCGGCTGGTGTCCTCCGGCGTCGCACCGGGCGACCCGGTGGTGCTGCGGCTCCCGACGTCGGCTGACTTCGCGGTCGCCCTGTTCGCGGTGCTGCGCGCGGGCGGAATCGCCGTCCCGCTCTCTCCGCAGGCCCCCGCACCCGAACTGGAACGGCTGCTCGAGCACTGCGGCGCGAAACGCGTGGTGCAGCGCGACGACGCCGAATTGCCCGACGGCATCGCCGGACTGCCGCCGCGCGGCGACGAGCCGGGCGACGCGGTCGACCTCGGCCGTTCCGGCGAGGACATCGCGGTCATCTCGTACACCTCCGGCACGACCGGTCCGCCGCGCGGAGTGCTGCTGTCGCACCGCGCGCTGCTGGCGAACCTCGATCAGCTGTCCCAAGTGGACGGAGTGACCGAGCACGACGACCGGGTGCTGGTGTCGATCCCGCTCTTCCATGTCTACGGTCTCGGTCCGGGCCTGCTCATGGCCACGGCGGTCGGCGCGACGCTGGTGCTGTCCGAACGCTTCGAAGCCCGGCGGACGCTCCAGGACTGCGCTGAGCATGGCGTCACGGCGATCACCGGCGTGCCCGCGATGTACAACGAATTCGCCGCGCTCGACCCCGAAGAACTGGCGCACGGGCTGGCGACCGTGAAACGGCTGACGTCCGGTGCCGCGCCGTTGCACCCCAAGGTGCTCGCGGCGATCCGCGAAGCCGCCGGGGTCGACGTGTACGAGGGCTACGGGCTCACCGAATGCGCGCCGGTGGTGACGTCGACGCTGGTCACCGGCTATCCGAAGCCCGGATCGGTCGGACGTCCGCTGCCCGGCATCGAGCTGCGGCTGGTGGAGTCGGACGGGTCCGCGGACGAGTTGCCGCTCGATCCGGAGGAGCCGGACGACGTGTTCGAGGCAGGCGGCAGCACCGGGCTGGTGTCGGTGCGCGGGGCGAACCTGTTCTCCGGGTACTGGCCGGACGGTGCGCACGGCCCGGACGCCGAGGGCTGGTTCCGGACTGGCGACGTCGGCTACCTCGATTCCGACGGCGACCTGCACCTGGTTGACCGGGCCAACGACTTGATCATCGTCAACGGCTTCAACGTCTTCCCGCACGAGGTCGAGGAAGTGATCTCGCAGCTGCCCGGGGTGGCTGAGGCGGCCGTCGTGGGCGTGGTCGACGAGCGCAGCGGCGAAGCGGTGAAGGCGGTCGTGGTGCCTGCCGAGGGCGCGGCACTGTCGGAGCAGCAGGTGGTGGACCAGTGCACCGCGCATCTCGCCGGGTACAAGGTGCCGCACACCGTCGAGTTCGCCGAGACGCTGCCGCATTCGGCGACCGGGAAGCTGCGCCGGCTGAAGCTACGCTGATCCTGTGCACAAAGTGACCGTGATGAGCCGCGAAGGATGTCACCTGTGCGACGTGGCCGAGGCGGACGTCGCGCGGATCTGCGGCGAGCTGGGCGTGCCGTGGGAGACCGCGGACGTCGACAGCGACCCGGAATGGCGGGCTGAATACGGGGACCAGGTGCCGGTGATCCTGATCGACGGGGCCGAGCACGGGTACTGGCGCGTCGAGGAAGAACGGCTGCGCGCGGCACTGCGGTAAGCAACCCGTAAGCGCTTTGAACGGGCCGGACCCGCCCGGACCCGCCGAAGATGGTGGGGTGAGTGCGTTGAAAGAAGCCCCGCCGACCGTCCGGCCGCGCCTGTCGCTGGGCATCGCGACCTTCATCGGGCTGGTCTCGCTGGCCGTCGCGCTGGGCGTGGGGCATCTGGTTGCCGGATTTGTCGGGTACAACGCGTCGCCGTTCGTCGCGGTCGCGGACTTCGTCATCGCGCACAGCCCGCACGCCGTCGTGGTGTGGGCGGAGCAGACGATCGGGACCGCCGACAAGACCGTGCTCAAGATCGGCCTGGCCGTGGTGCTGCTGGCGTTCGCGGTGCTCGCCGGACAACTTTCGCGCCGCCGTGCGCTGCCCGGCCAGTTGCTGGTGGTCCTGGTCGGCGCGTTCGGGATCTTCGCGGTGTTCGAGCGCACGGACGTCGGACAGCTCGCATTGCTGTCTCCGGTGCTGGCGCTGGGCGCTTCGCTGCTGGTGTTCAGCTGGCTGCACAAACGCGCGCTGCCCGCGGAAACCGAACCGCGGCAAGGACTCAGCCGTCGCCAGGTCCTGCAGCGCGGCGCGGGAATCGCGGCCGGCGCCGGGGTGGCGGCGATCGTCGGCGAGGTCGTGTCCACCACCAGCAGCGCGACCGGTTCGCGCGCGTCGATCGGTCCGCTGGTCGCCGCGAAGAAGGCCCCGCCGCTGCCGCCGGACGCGGATTTCCACAAGCTCGGCTCGCCGCCGTTCATCACGCCGAACGGCAGTTTCTACCGGATCGACACCGCGTTCGTCGTGCCGCAGGTGCGGGCCGAGGACTGGACTCTCAAGATCCACGGCATGGTCGACCGCGAGGTGAGCTTTTCCTACGCGGACATCCGGAACCGGCCGCTGATCGAGCGGACGGTGACGCTCACCTGCGTCTCCAACGAGGTCGGCGGCGACCTGATCTCGACTGCGAACTTCATCGGCGTCGACCTGGTCGACCTGCTGGACGCGGCTGGCGTGCAGGCGGGCGCGCAGCAGATGTATGCGACCAGCGTCGACGGGTTCACCTGCGGCACCCCGGCCAACGTCGCGCTCGACCCGGCGCGCGGCGCGATGCTCGCGATCGGCATGAACGGCGAGCCGCTGCCGGTCGAGCACGGTTTCCCGGCGCGGATCGTGATCCCCGGGCTGTACGGCTACGTCTCGGCGACCAAATGGGTCACTGACCTGGAGTTCACGACCTGGGACGCGCGGCAGGCGTACTGGCTGCAGCGCGGCTGGGCGGAACAGGCCCCGATCAAAACCGAATCGCGGATCGACGCACCGGGCGACGGCACGTCGGTGCGCTCGGGCAAGGTCCGCGTCGCGGGGACGGCGTGGGCGCAGCACGTCGGGATCGCGAAGGTGGAAGTACGGGTGGACCAGGGCCCGTGGGTCCCGGCGACGCTTTCGGCCGAGGTCAACAAGGACACCTGGCGGATGTGGTGGGCCGAGGTGCCGGTGCCGCCGGGCAGCCACACGGTGACGGTGCGGGCGACGGACCAGTCCGGGTACACGCAGACCGACCATCCTGCGGACCCGGTGCCGGACGGTGCGACTGGATGGCACAAGGTGCCGTTCACCGCCGCCTGAGCAAGTAACAGCCGGGGCTTCGGCACCCGACCCGCTGCGGGTTGCTGTCCGTGAGGGCCACCCAGAGGGAATCTGATTCCCTGAGGGTTCCCCTCACGTACGTTCGCCGCCGCTTAAGCGACCGGGGTTGTGCTTCTGGTCATGCGGATGACCAGTGACTTTGTGCATGCGTTCACAAGTGGACTACCGTAGGAACCCGTCCCCGCGAGGACCGGCATCGAACCGGACGGAAGCCGTGGGGTCAAGGGTTGGTTTTCCACTGCCGGTCAAGGCAGGTGGGGGACAGCGCGGGCACGAAGCCGGATTGAGGAGAAGTCAGCGTGGTGACACAGCGGGGCGGGCGCAGCGGTGCCGAACCGCCGGCCACGCCTCCCCGCGACGAATCCGACGCCGCCGAATCCGCCCCGCCTGCCGCGCGCCGGTCCGGTGGACGGCACGCCGCGGGCAGTCGCCGTCGAGCCGCGGTGAGCGAGAACGGCTTGGCGCGCAACGGAAACTCGGCGGCTGGCACGGAAAACGGGGACGACCAGGTCGCTGGCGGCGGCGAGCACGCGGCGGGCAACGGGCGTGTCTCCGGGAATGGCCGGGCCGCGTCCAGCAACGGCAATGGCCGTGCTAGCCGGGCAGCCGCTGGCGAGCATGCCGAGGGCAACGGCCGCGCCAGCCAGGCGAGCACCCGGGCCGCCGCCGCCGAAGCCCAGACCGAAACCCAGGCCGAAGCGGAGAGCGACGCCAAACCCCGCACCCGCCGCGCCGCCCGCACCTCCCGCCCCGCCCCGGACGCCGACAACGCGCCTACCGCCGAGATGCCCGCCGTCTCCGATGCGGAGGACACCGCGGTCCGTGCGAAGCAGATCCCGGAGGCCGCCGTCGCCCGGCTGGCCGTCTACCTGCGGATCCTCTCCGGATTGGCCGAACAGGGCGCGACCACCGTCTCCAGCGAGGAACTCTCCGCCGCGGCGGGCGTGAACTCCGCCAAGCTCCGCAAAGACCTCTCCTACCTGGGTTCGTACGGCACCCGCGGCGTCGGCTACGAGGTGCAGGTGCTCGTCAGCCAGATCGAGCGGATCCTCGGCCTCACCCGGCAGCATCGGGTCGCCGTGGTCGGGATCGGCAACCTCGGCCACGCGCTCGCCAACTACGGCGGCTTCCCCGGCCGCGGCTTCCCGGTCGAAGCGCTCTTCGACCTCGACCCCGATCTGATCGGCGTCCCCGTAGGGGGTCTCCCGGTCTCCCACATGGACGACATTCCTCGCGTTTGCTCCGAAAGGGAGATTTCCGTGGGGATCATCGCCACACCTCCTACCGCCGCGCAGTCGGTGTGCGACAGGCTGGTAGCAGGCGGCGTCCAGTGCATCCTCAACTTCGCGCCGGTAGTGCTCCAGGTGCCGGCACACGTCGAGGTTCGCAAGGTCGACCTGGCCGTCGAGCTGCAGATCCTCTCGTTCCACGTGGCTCGGCGCGCCGACAGCGCGGGATCCGCCGGGGAAAACCGGGGGAATACCGGGTTACCCGGAGCCAGCGGGCCCGCCGACAATGGGAGCGGACGAAACGGCGCCGGTACGGACGGCGGTCTCGGAATGGTGGTGCGCTGAATGAGCGTGTTGGCGGTCGGGCTCTCCCATCGCAGTGCGGATCTCGGCACGCTCGAACGTGCGGCGATCCCCGCGGACGAGCTGACCAAGGTCCTGCACGACCTGCAGCAGGCGGAGCACATCAGCGAGGTCATGCTCGTCTCGACGTGCAACCGCATCGAGGTCTACGCCGTGGTCGAGACGTTCCACGGCGGTGTCAACGACGTCTCGGAGGTGCTCTCTCGCAAGGCCGGGATGGAGCCCGCCGAGCTGTACGACAGCCTGTACGTGCACTACGCGGGCGCGGCCGTCGAGCATCTGTTCTCCGTCGCCTCGGGCCTCGACTCGATGGTGGTCGGCGAGACGCAGATCCTCGGCCAGGTCCGGTCCTCGTACGCGACCGCGCGCGACGCCGGCACGGTCGGCCGCACGCTGCACGAGCTGATCCAGACCACGCTGCGCGTCGGCAAGCGCGTGCACTCCGAGACCGGGCTTGACCAGCTCGGCGCGTCCGTCGTGTCCGAGGCGCTCGCCGCCGTGGGGGACATCGCGGGCAAGCACGCGCTGATCGTCGGGGCCGGTTCGATGGGCGCGCTCGCCGCCGCCCAGCTGCGCAAGGCCGGGATCGCCGAGATCACCGTGGCCAACCGCACCGAAGCCAACGCCGCCCGGCTGGCCGAGAAGGTCGTCGCGGAGGGGATCCCGGCTCGTTCGGTGCCGCTGACCGAACTCGCGGACGCGGTCGAACTGGCCGATCTCGTCGTGGCGTGCACCGGGGCGCAGGACGCGGTCTTCCTCGCCGGGCACGTGCCCGCGCGCGCCGGCCGCCGGCTGGTCGTCTGCGACCTCGGGCTGCCCAAGGACGTCGACCCCGCGGTCGCCGAACTCGCCGACGTCACCGTGGTCGACCTGGAGACGATCCAGCGCCGCATGCGCGACGCGGGCGCTCCGACCACCGAGCGGCAGACCGCCAAAGCCAACGGCATCGTGCTCGACGAGGTGCGCGAGTACCTCGCCGGACAGCGCAGTGCCGAGGTCACGCCCACGGTCACCGCGCTGCGCAGGCGCGCGGCCGAGGTCGTGGACGCGGAGCTGCTCCGCCTGGACAACCGGCTGCCGGAACTCGACAGCCAGGTTCGCGAAGAGGTCGGCCGCACGGTTCGCCGGGTGGTCGACAAGCTGCTGCACGCGCCGACGGTGCGGGTCAAGCAGCTGGCCGCCGAGACGGCCGACACCGACTACGCCAACGCGTTGCGGGAACTGTTCTGCCTCGACCCGCAGGCTCCTGCGGCCGTGGCGAGCCCGACAGCGCCGGAATCCGAGAAGAAGCGGTAAGTGACCAGAGTCATTCGCATCGGCACGCGGGGCAGCAAGCTCGCCCTCGCGCAGACCGGCATCGTCGCCGACACCATCCGCGCCACCGGGGCGGAGGTGGAGATCGTCACCGTCACCACCCCCGGCGACCTCTCCAGCGCCCCGATCTCGCAGATCGGGGTCGGCGTGTTCACCTCGGCGCTGCGGGAAGCGTTGCTGCGCAACGAGATCGACGTCGCCGTGCACTCGTACAAGGACCTGCCCACCGCGCCCGAGGACGGCCTCGTGCTGGCCGCGGTGCCGCCGCGCGAGGACCCGCGCGACGCGCTGATCGCGCGCGACGGCCTCACCCTCGGCGAGCTTCCGCCGGGCGCGAAGGTCGGCACCGGCGCGGCCCGGCGGATGGCGCAGCTGCGCGCGCTGGGTCTCGGTTTGGAAATCGTGCCGATCCGAGGCAATATCGATACCCGCATGCGCAAGGTGACCGACGGCGAGCTGGATGCCGTGGTGCTCGCGCGTGCCGGACTGGCCAGGGTCGGCCGGGTGGACGAGATCACCGAAACCCTCGACCCGATCCAGATGCTGCCCGCCCCCGCGCAGGGGGCGCTGGCGCTGGAGTGCCGGGCCGCCGACGTGGACATCGAGCACCTGCTCGCGTCCGCGGTGGACGACGAGAGCACGCGGGTCGCGGTGACGGCCGAACGGGCTCTGCTCGCCGCGCTCGAAGCCGGGTGCAGCGCGCCGGTGGGCGCGCTCGCCGAGATCGTCGAGGACCTCGACGACGAGGGCGCGGTGGTGGAACGCATCTCGCTGCGCGGCACCGCTGCCGTCGAAGGCGAGAACGGCGGCGTCGACATGGTGCGGGCGTCCGCGATCGCCGGGATCGGCGAGGCGGAGAAGCTCGGCCGGGAACTGGCCGCCGAACTGCTTGACCTGGGAGCCGGGGCGCTGCTCGGCCCCGCCCTGTGACGCCAGCCGTCACCGACCCGCACGACCTGCCCGACACCAGCGGCCGGAGCACCGGCCGCCCAAGAGGAGAAGAACACCAACGATGACCCCTGCTCGCAAGACCGCCGGGCGCGTCGCCTTCGTGGGCTCGGGCCCCGGGGACGCCGGGCTGCTCACCGTCCGCGCCCAGGAACTCCTGGCCAAGGCCGAGGTCGTGGTGACCGACCCGGACGTGCCCGCCAGCGTGCTCGCCTTCGCCGCCCCCGGCGCCGAGGTCCGTCCCGCCGTCGGCGAACCGTCCGACGTCGCGAAGGACCTGACCGCCGAGGCCAAGGCAGGCCGGCTCGCGCTGCGGCTGGTCTCCGGCGACCCGCTGACCAGCCCGGCCGTCGTGGCCGAGGTCCAGGCCGTCGCCCGCACCTCGGCCGTGTTCGACGTCATCCCGGGCGTCGCGCCGGGCACCGCGGTGCCCGCGTACGCGGGGGTCGCGCTCGGCGGCACCTACACCGAGGCGGACGTCCGCGGCGAGGTCGACTGGGGCGCGCTGGCCGCGGTCCCCGGCCCGATCGTGCTGCACGCGACCTCGGCGCACCTGGCCGAGGCGGCGAGCCAGCTCACCGAGAAGGGGCTGCCCCCGACCACCCCGGTCGCGGTCACCGCGAACGGCACCATCAACACCCAGCGCACGCTGGACACCACGCTCGCTTCGGTCGCGAACGACGCGGGCGAGCTGGTCGGCCCGCTGGTCGTGACGGTCGGGCAGGCCGCCGGGCAGCGGTCGAAGCTGTCCTGGTGGGAGTCGCGGGCGCTGTACGGCTGGAAGGTCCTGGTGCCGCGCACCAAGGAGCAGGCTGGCGAGATGGCCGAGCGGCTGCGCGGCCACGGCGCGACCTCGCACGAGGTCCCGACGATTTCGGTCGAGCCGCCCCGCAGCCCGGCGCAGATGGAGCGCTCGGTCAAGGGCCTGGTCGACGGCCGCTACCAGTGGATCGTCTTCACCTCCACCAACGCGGTGCGCGCGGTGTGGGAGAAGTTCGAGGAGTTCGGTCTCGACGCGCGCGCGTTCTCCGGCGTGAAGATCGCCTGCGTCGGCGAATCGACCGCGGCGAAGGTGCGTTCGTTCGGCATCATCCCGGAACTGGTCCCGACCGGCGAGCAGTCGTCCGAGGGCCTGCTGGCCGAGTTCCCGCCGTACGACGACGTGCTGGACCCGGTCAACCGCGTCCTGCTGCCGCGCGCGGACATCGCCACCGAGATCCTGTCGGCCGGTCTGGTCGAGCGGGGCTGGGAAGTCGATGACGTCACGGCTTACCGGACCGTCCGGGCCGCGCCGCCGCCAGCCGAGACCCGCGAGATGATCAAGACCGGCGGGTTCGACGCGGTCTGTTTCACCTCGTCGTCGACCGTGCGGAACCTGGTCGGGATTGCCGGGAAGCCGCACACGCGCACGCTGGTCGCGTGCATCGGGCCGAAGACCGCCGAGACCGCGGTGGAGTTCGGTCTGCGGGTGGATGTGCAGCCGGAGAAGGCTGACGTGCCGCATTTGGTGGACGCGCTGGCCGAGCACGCGGCTCGGCTGCGGGCGGAGGGGGCGTTGCCTCCACCGCGCAAGGCCAAGCGGACTCGGCGCAGCTGAGGTTTCGGTCCGTGAAGGGCTCCTTGAGGGAATCAGATTCCCTCAAGGAGCCCTTCACGGCTTTCGGGATGAGTGCGGGAGTACCTTGGACGTGTGTTCCCTGAGCAGCGACCCCGCAGGCTTCGTACTACTCCGGCAATGCGCAGGATGGTCAGTGAGACCACGTTGCGGCCACGGCAGTTGATCCTGCCGATGTTCGTGGCCGAGGGTCTTGACGCACCGCGGCCGATTGCCAGCATGCCGGGCGTCGTTCAGCACACTCGCGACACTCTTCGCAAGGCTGCGGTCGAGGCGGTCAACGCCGGCGTCGGCGGGATCATGCTCTTCGGCGTTCCGGAGAAGCGGGACGCGCAGGGGTCCGGCGCGGTCGACGAGAACGGCATCCTCAACGTCGCGTTGCGGGATCTGCGCAGCGAACTCGGCGACTCCACCGTGCTGATGGCCGACACCTGCCTGGACGAGTTCACCGACCACGGGCACTGCGGCGTTCTCGACGCGGACGGCGTGGTCGACAACGACGCCACGCTCCGGCTGTACGCCGAAATGGGGGTCGCGCAGGCGGAAGCGGGCGCGCACGTGCTCGGGCCGAGCGGGATGATGGACGGGCAGGTCGGCGTGATCCGCCGGGCGCTCGACGAGGTCGGGCACAGCGAGACCGCCATTCTCGCCTATTCGATCAAGTACGCCAGCGCGTTCTACGGTCCCTTCCGCGAGGCCGTCGACTCCCAGCTCAAGGGCGACCGCAAGACCTACCAGCAGGACCTCGGCAACGCACGCGAGGCGATGCGCGAGCTCGAACTCGACCTGGCCGAGGGCGCGGACATGGTCATGGTCAAGCCTGCACTGTCCTATTTGGACATCATCAAGGCGGCCGCCGACATTTCGCCGGTTCCCGTCGCGGCGTACAACATCTCCGGCGAGTACGCGATGGTCGAGGCGGCCGCGGCGAACGGCTGGATCGAGCGCGAGCGCACGGTGCTCGAGGTGCTCACCTCCATCCGCCGCGCGGGTGCGGACCTGATCCTCACCTACTGGGCGGCCGAGGCCGCGGCCTGGCTGGACTGAGCCCGGGTAGGGTCTTTCGGGTGGCCGAGAAGGACGAGAACACCCCGAAGCCAGCCAGCGTGACCTCGGACGATCTTTCCGGGCTCACCGACGACGAGCGCCGCAAACGCGGGCGCGCGCCGGATCCGGTGCTGCCGGGGGAGACCGCGCCGAAGGCAACGCCGCCGACGCCGGTGCACGCCGCGTTCGTGCTCGCCATCGTGGGTGCGCTGATCGTGGTGGCCGGGCAGGTCGTCACGGTCTTTCTCAAGCAGCAGCTGGTCGAGCACGCGATCGAGCAGGTTCAGCAGAGCGGCCAGAAGGTCGACGTCGCTCAGGTGCAGGCCAACGCCAACACGCTCGTCTGGGCCATGTTGATCGGCTCGCTGTGCTTCGGCGCGCTGCTCGTGTTGTTCGCCTGGAAGGCCCGCGAGGGCACGCGTTCGGCACGCAGCATCGCGACGCTGCTGGCGGTGCTCGGCATCGTGTTCGAACTCGGGGTGATCCGCAGCATCTTCGCGCTCGTCTCTTCGCTGGCGCTGGTCGTCATGCTGATCCTGCTGTACCTGCCGAAGGTCGCGGACTACTTCCCGAAGGTCGGCAAGAAGCTGTAATGGCGGCCAGGACGCTGTATTCCGAGCCCGGTGTCGGCTGGTCGGCGCTGATCTGGGGCCCGCTGTTCGCCCTGCTGGGCGCGCTCGCCGAATTGGCCACTGGCGGGCCGACGCACGTGGTCGGCTGGGTGCTGATCGGCGTCGCGCTGGTCGCGCTGACCCTGCCCTGGGTTTACGCGCGGCGCCGGTTCCTTTCGCTCGAGGTCACCACCGAGGGGCTGCGGCAAGGCCGCGAGACGGTGGCCGCCGAGCGGATCGCCTCGGTGACCGACGTCGGCGCGCCGGTCGGGACTCGCGTGCTCGGCGGGGGTTGGTCGGCGCCGCGCAAGTACGACGAGTTGCCGGTCGAGCTGGACGACGGCACGGTGGTGCTCGCCTGGGCCCGCGACGTCGAAGCGCTGAAAACCGCGCTCGCGGAGCTGGCCGCGAAGAACCAACCCGAGGAGCAGGCCGATGACTCCCGGAACTGAACCCGCACGAGGGACGCGCGACGACGGCGAACCTGAAAGGCTGGATCCCGTGATCGACCTACCCCAGCCGACCGGAGCCGGGCTTTGGCCGCCGGAGGAAACCCAGCCGCAGGCGAAGCTCAACCAGCCGTGGCGCGCGTTCGTCGCGCTCGGCGAGGTCGTGGTGGCCGGATTGGCGCTGTGGGCGGCGTTCGCGCTGTGGCACGCCGGGGTCGTCACGGTCGTCACCACGGCGGGCGACGGCACGCGATTGGCCTCGGAACGGTACTTCGGCGGACATATCGCCGGGGCGCTCGGGCTCGGCACGCTGTCCGCGGTATTGGTGGTGGACGCGGTCCGCCAATTGCTGCTCGCGGTGCGGGCGCGGCACAAAAAGAAGAAGGGCTGATTACACAGCTGTCCCACAGGGAACCAACAGCTCACTGCTAAGCGGGCCCCGCAATCTTGCGGCCATGACGCGGCTGCGCACACGAACCTGGGTGGTCAACGGAGTCCTTGTCGTGCTGCTCGGCGGCGCGGCTTTCGGGATTTACCAAGCCTTTTCGCCGGCCAGTTCGACCGCGCAGGCACAAACCCGGACCACGCCGGTCCGGCGCGCGAACGTCTCGCAGACCGTTTCGGCGGCGGGCACGATCGCGAGCACGTACACCGGTGCCGCGAACTTCACGACGTCCGGCAAGGTCACGAGCATCGACGTGAAGGTCGGCGACGTCGTGAGCGCCGGGCAGAAGCTCGCCACCATCGACTCTTCCCAGGCGAGCAAACAACTTCAGGTCGCCAAGGCCAATCTCGCGGTCGCCGAGGACAACCTCACGGCGGCGGAGGACAACCCGCCCGCGAACCAGACCGCGACGCAGGCGCAGAGCAGCACCACGTCGCTGCAGGCCAAAGTGGATCAAGCGCAGCTGGACGTCGACAACGCGGAATCAGCGCTCGCCGCCACGACCTTGACCGCGCCTGGTGCGGGGACGGTGACCGCGATCAACGGGACGGTCGGGCAGCAAACGGGCAGCGGGTCCAATTCCAGCAGCAATTCGGCGGGGGCGTCGTCGAGTTCCAGTTCCGGTTCCGGCTCTGGCGGGCAGTCCGGGCAGCAATCCTCGTCCAGCAGCAGCACTGGCTTTATCGACATCACCGACATGGGCAGTCTTGTCGTCAATACTTCGGTGGCGGAAATTGACGTGAGCAAGGTGAAAACCGGGCAGAAAGCCACCGTGACTTTGAACGCGACGCCGGATCAACCGTTGCAGGCGACCGTTTCCAGCATTGACCTCACCCCGACCACGAGCAGCAACGTCGTCAGTTACGGCGCGAAGCTGACGTTGGCGAACCCGCCGTCGGGGCTGCGACCCGGACAGTCGGCGAGCGTCGTGATCACGGTCGCGGAAGCCGACGGCGTGCTGAGCGTCCCGGCCGCGGCGGTGCGGACCAGCGGGACGACGAACGTGGTCACCGTGGAACAGAACGGGCAGCCGGTTTCGCGGCAGGTCGAGGTCGGCGTGCGCGGAGAGTCCACTGTGGAGATCAAGTCCGGGCTCAGCGAAGGCGACAGCGTGGTGCTCACCGCCGCGTCGCCGACGACGTCGAGCGGCTCCAACGGCCAGCAGCGGACGGGCGGTCTCGGCGGGTTCGGCGGCGGTCAGCAGGGCGGATTCGGCGGTGGACGCCAGGGCGGCGTCGGCGGCGGAGGCCGGGGATGAAGCCGGTGATCGCGGTCTCCGGACTGCGCAAGACTTACGGCAGCGGGGAAACCGCGGTGCACGCGTTGCGCGGGGTCGATCTGCAGGTGTGGCCGGGCGAGTACGTGGCGATCATGGGCGCGTCCGGATCCGGGAAGTCGACGCTGCTGAACATGCTCGGCTGTCTCGACACCCCCACTTCCGGCCGCTACCTGCTGGACGGGTTCTCCGTCGCCGATCTCAACGAACGCCAGCTTGCCTTGCTGCGCAACCGAAAGATCGGCTTCATCTTCCAGTCCTTCAACCTCGTGCCGCGCACCAGTGCGTTGTCCAATGTGGAATTGCCGATGGTCTACAGCGGACTCAAACGAGGGGAGCGCCGCCGCCGCGCGCTCGCCGCGCTGGAGATGGTCGGGCTGACCGACCGGGCCAAGCATCTGCCGAACGAACTGTCCGGCGGACAGCAGCAGCGCGTCGCGGTGGCACGGGCGCTGGTCGGCGGACCGGCATTGCTGCTCGCCGACGAACCGACCGGAAACCTCGACCACGCAAGCACTGTCGACGTCCTCGGCGTCTTCGACCGGCTCAACGCGCTCGGCCGCACGGTCGTGGTGATCACGCACGAGGACGAGGTCGCGCGGCACGCGCATCGCGTCGTCCGGGTCAGCGACGGACGGATCGTGTCGGACGAGGTCCGCACCGGGGTGGTCGCGTGAACTTCGTGGAGATCATGCGGTTCGCGGTGCGCGGTCTCGCGTCGAACAAACTGCGTTCGGTGCTCACCACGCTCGGCATCACCATCGGGGTCGCGTCGGTGATCTTGTTGGTGGCAGTGGGAAACGGCGCGTCGGCGGCGATCACCGCGAGCATCCAGGGACTCGGCACCGACGTGGTCAACGTGTCGCCGCTTCGGGGCGGCGGGCAGTCCAGCCAGGTCCGGCCGCTCACCGTGCAGGACGCGCACGCGCTGGTCGACCCGGTGGGTGCGCCGGACGTCAAGGCGGCGGCTCCGGTGGTGAACACCAGCGCGACCGCGACGTACGGGCAGACCTCCTACGACGTGTCGAGCGTCGTCGGCACCGAACCCAGCTACTTCACCACCACGAACCGGCAGATCGCCGACGGTCAGCTGTTCAGCGCCGAGGACGTGACACAGGCGCGCAAGGTCGTCGTGCTCGGGCCGACGACCGCGCAGTCGATCTTCGGCACCGCCGAGCCGGTCGGGAAGAACGTGCTGATCAACAGCATCCAGTTCACCGTGATCGGCGTGCTGCAAACGAAGGGCAGCACCGGGCTGCAGAACGCCGACGACGTCGCGATCGCCCCGATCAGCGCGGTGCAGAACTCGCTCGCCGGGTACGGCGGGCTGAACCAGATCGCCGTGCAGGCGACCAACGCCGACGCGATCGGGCTGGCGCAGGCCGAGGTCACCGCGATCCTCGACGCCCGGCACGGCATCCAGGCCTCGGCCAATCCGGACTTCCAGATCCAGAACTCCGCGCAGCTGCTGCAGACCCGGACGTCGGCGATCCAGACGTTCACCGTGCTGCTCGGCGCGGTCGCGGCGATCTCGCTGCTGGTCGGCGGGATCGGCGTCACGAACATCATGCTCGTCACGGTCACCGAACGGATCCGCGAGATCGGCATCCGCAAGGCGATCGGCGCGCCGCGCTCGGCGATCCTCGGCCAGTTCCTCGCCGAGGCGACCATGCTGAGCCTCTTCGGCGGGTTGCTCGGCGTGCTGATCGGGGTGGTCGGCAGCCGGTTCAGCATCGCGGGCATCCAGCCGGTCGTGGTGCCGTCGTCGATCGCGCTCGCGTTCGCGGTGTCCGCACTGATCGGGCTTTTCTTCGGCAGTTTCCCGGCGAACCGGGCTTCGCGGCTGCGGCCGATCGATGCCCTCCGGCACGAGTAGGAGCGTCATGTCCGCGTCGACCACCCAGCCCATCCCGACCCCGCCGGAGGAACCCGCCGCGTCGCGTCCGGAAGACCTCATCGCCGAGCCCGCCGTCCAGGGCGATCTCACCGCCGAGTTGAAGCAGGTCGCCCGGCCGTTCGGCAAGCCGACGCTCGTGCTCGCGGGGTTGCTCGTGCTGGCGTTGGCGTTCGCCGGCGGCGCTTGGACGCACGCGGCGTTCGGCTCGTCGAGCGGCTCTTCCAGCGCCCGTACCGCTCCGGCGGACGGACAACAGCAGGGCGGCGGATTCGGCGGACGCGCGGGAGGCGGTCGCGGGACGGTCGGCACCGTGGAGAAGGTCGACGGCAGCACGGTCACGGTGAAGACCGTGCAGGGCAGCGAAGTCACAGTGTCCACTTCGGACAGTACGACGGTCGGGGTGACTCAGCCGGGCAAGCTCAGCGATCTCAAACCGGGACAGACGGTGACCGTCCAGGGGCGCACCGGAACGGACGGTTCGGTGACCGCACAGGCGATCGTGGCGCAGCCGGCCCGTTAGGGGACGTCGTTGAGCGCGATGATCGCGACGTTCAGCGCCGTCGTGTAGAGCAGCCACGCCAGATACGGCACGAGCAGCAGCGCGGCGACGCGGGAGCGGCGGTAGAACAACGCGATCGTCACGATCACGGTGAAATCGAGCAGCACGATGTCCACGCACGCGACCTGCGTGGAGCCGCCCGCGAAGAACAGCGAGATCCACATCAGGTTGAACAGCAGGCCGATGCCGTACGCGGCGAAGCCCTGGTTCTCCCCGTCGGTGCGCCAATAAGTCCAGCCCGCGACGGCGAGCACGATGTACAGGACCGTCCACACCGGACTGAACAGCGACGAGGGCGGGGCCCACTCCGGCAGCACGTACCGGTTGTAGGCGTCCGGCGCGGTCGTCGCCGCCAGCGCGCCGACCAGTGCGATGACGCCGACCAGCCCGAAGAACACCGCGAGCATCAGCCACGGGTTCCGGCGGTGTGTGGGCGCCGTCACGTCTCCTCCATGGCTCGCCCCGTCCATGCGCGCCCATCCTAAGAGGGGTTGCGCTGGTGTGCCGGGTGGCAATCGGGTGGCAGCTTGGGCGCCGCCGACACCCGGATGGAGGATTTGCAAGACTGGGACGGTGAGCACTGGCACCGAGCAGTCCAAAGCATGGTTCGCACGCGCCAAGGCGGCCGTTCCGGGCGGGGTGAACTCGCCGGTGCGCGCCTTCAACTCGGTCGGCGGCACGCCGCGGTTCATGGTCCGCGGCGAGGGCCCGTATCTGTGGGACGCCGACGGCAACCGCTACGTCGACCTCGTCTCCTCGTGGGGCCCGATGATCCTCGGGCACGCGCACCCGAAGGTGGTGGCCGCCGCCCGCGCGGCCGCGGAGCACGGGCTGTCCTTCGGCACGCCGACGATCGGCGAGGTCGAACTCGCCGAGGAGATCATCGGCCGGGTCGGCCCGGTCGAGCAGGTCCGGCTGGTCAACTCCGGCACCGAAGCCACGATGAGCGCCATCCGGCTGGCTCGCGGTTTCACCGGCCGCGCCAAGATCGTCAAGTTCGCCGGGTGCTACCACGGGCACGTCGACGCGCTGCTCGCCGAAGCCGGTTCCGGCGTCGCGACGCTCGGCCTGCCGACCTCGCCGGGCGTCACCGGCGCGCAGGCCGCGGACACGATTGTCTTGCCGTACAACGATCTTGACGCGCTGCGGAAGTCCTTCGCCGAGAACGAAGGCCAGATCGCCGCGGTGATCACCGAAGCGGCCGCGGGCAACATGGGCGCGGTGCCGCCGGACGCTGGCTTCAACGCCGCGTTGCGGGACATCGCGCACGAAAACGGCGCGCTGCTGATCATGGACGAAGTGATGACCGGTTTCCGCGTCTCGCGCGCCGGCTGGTTCGGCCTCGAAGGCGTGGCCGGCGACCTGTACACGTTCGGCAAGGTGATGTCGGGCGGGCTGCCCGCCGCGGCGTTCGGCGGTCGCGCGGACATCATGGCGAAGCTCGCACCCGGCGGTCCCGTCTATCAGGCGGGCACGCTGTCCGGGAACCCGGTAGCGGTCGCTGCCGGTCTCACCGCGCTGCGCGAAGCCGACGACGCTGTGTACGCGAAGCTCGACGCTAACGCGAAGCGTCTCGGCGGGCTTTTCGACAAGGCGCTCAGTGAAGCGGGCGTCACGCACACAGTGCAGTTCGCGGGCAACCTGGTGAGCGTCTTCTTCACCGACAAGCCCGTACGCAACTACGCGGACGCGCAGGCCACCGAGACGTGGCGCTTCCCGGCGTTCTTCCACGCGCTGCTCGAAGCGGGTGTGTACCCGCCGCCGAGCGCGTACGAGGCGTGGTTCGTGAACGCCGCGATGGACGACGAAGCGTTCGCTGTGATCGAAGCCGCGTTGCCCGCGGCGGCGCGCGCGGCGGCTGAGGCGGTTCGCCCATGACCACCGTCGTCCACATGCTGCGGCACGGTGAAGTTCACAACCCGGAGAAGATTCTCTACGGGCGGCTGCCGAACTTCCGGCTGTCGGAGCGCGGGCAGCGTCAGGCGCTCACCGTCGCCGAAGCGGTGGCCGGGCACGACCTCGCGTACGTCGTCGCTTCGCCGCTTCAGCGCGCGCAGGAGACCGCAGCACCCATCGCGGGCGCGCACCGTCTCGACATCGCCACTGACGAAGGTCTCATCGAAGCGGCGAACGTCTTCGAGGGCCAGCGCGTAGCCGTGGGCGACGGCGCGCTGCGGCAGCCGAAAGCGTGGCCGCACCTGGTGAACCCGTTCAAGCCGTCATGGGGCGAGCCGTACGTCGAGATCGCACACCGCATGCTCGGCGCGGTGCACCGTGCGCGCGTAAAGGCCGAAGGGCGCGAAGCGCTGTGCGTGTCGCACCAGCTGCCGATCTGGACGCTTCGCCGCTTCTTGGAAGCGAAGCGACTGTGGCACGACCCACGGCAGCGGCAGTGCTCGCTCGCGTCGCTCACCAGCCTGGTCTTCGACGGCGAAGAGCTGCTGGAGATCGTCTACAGCGAACCCGCGGGCACCACCGACCCCAAGGTGACCGGCGCATGAAACGGCGGCTGCTCGGGATGCTGATGGCCGCCGCGCTGGTCGTGACGGGCTGCTCGACCGGCAAGGACGCGGTCGTCTCGGGCGGCACCTTCACCTTCGTCTCGCCCGGCGGCAAGGTCGACATCAGCTACCCGGAGAACGAACGGCAGAAGGCCCCGACGCTGGCCGGCGACGACCTCATGCACGAGGGCAAACAGCTCTCGATCGAGGACTTCCCGGGCAAGGCGCTGGTGATCAACCTGTGGGGCCAGTGGTGCGGCCCGTGCCGCGCCGAAGCGCCCGAGCTGGAGACCGCGAGCAAGCAGATCGCCCCGCTCGGCGCCCAGGTCATCGGCCTCGACGTCCGCGACCCGGCCCGCGACGTCGCCCAGGACTTCGTCCGCGACCGCGGCCTGACGTACCCGTCGATCTGGGACCCGTCCGGCCGCGTGCTGCTGCAGCTGGCCGGGTATCCGCGCAACATCATCCCGTCGACGCTGGTGCTGGACAAACAGCACCGGGTGGCCGCGGTGTTCCTGCGGCAGGTGCTGGCCTCGGACCTGGTTCCCGTGGTGCAGCGGCTCAGTGCGGAGAAGTAGCGGGGGGAAGTAGCGCTCGCCGAACCCCGCGCTCTGCTCGGCCGGGGTCGCTCCGCTCCGCCCGACGCATTGCACTCGGCCCGGCGCCCGCTCCGCCGGGCGCTCGCTCCGCCGCACGCTCCGCGTGCGAGAGGGCGCTCCGCTCGGCCTGGGGCCCGCCCCGCCGGGTGCTCGCTCCGCGCCGGGGAGGTCCGTGAGGGGAACCCTGACGGAATCAGATTCCGTGAGGGGAACCCTCACGACCTCTCGGTTCTGCCGCGGCGCGGGCTGCGTCGCAGAGAAGTCCCCAATGCCACATTGGGTGCATGCGACGCACCCAATGTGGCGTTCGGTGCGTTGGGCGCACCCAATGTGGCATTGGGGGCCTCCGACCCGAGCCGTGCAGGAGGCCGTTGCCAACCCGGCGTCGCGCGTTCTTCGGCGGTCTGGGCACCTCGTGAGTGCCTATGCCGGTTCTAACTGGCTCAGCCGCGCACGAGCACAGGACCAAGGTCCCACCCGCGCTGTGGCGTACGTCCTGTGAGCGGGCCCCGCCCGCCTCACGTCCAGCTCACTGCCTACTCTCAAGTGCGTGAACTCCGTGTCCGAGCTGGCGCTCTCCGGGCCGCTGCTGCTCGCCGCGGGTGTCGCGCTGGTGGCCGGGGCCATCTCGTTCGCGTCGCCGTGCGTGGTGCCGCTCGTGCCCGGGTATCTCGCCTACCTCGCGGCTCTCGTCGGCGCAGACGCCCCGGCGGTGCGCGACGGCGAGGAGCGCAAGAAAGGCCGCTACGCCGTGCTGGGCGCGGCGGGGCTGTTCGTGCTCGGGTTCACCGTGGTGTTCGTCGCGACCATGGGCACGCTGGTCTGGCTCGCGAACACCTTGCTGGTCAACGAGGATCTGCTGCAGCGCATCGGCGGCATCCTGACCATCCTCATGAGCCTGGTCTTCATCGGCTGGATCCCGGGGCTGCAGCGCGAGGTCCGCTCGCACCGCGTGCCCGGCGGCGGGCTGTGGGGCGCGCCGGTGCTCGGCGCGGTGTTCGGGCTCGGCTGGACGCCCTGCATCGGGCCGACGCTCTCGGCCGTCACCAGTCTCGCCAGCGCCACCGGCGGGGCCGCGGTCCGCGGGTACGTGCTGGTGCTCGTTTACTGCCTCGGCCTCGGCGTCCCGTTCCTGCTGATCGCGCTCGGCGCCCGCTGGGCCGTGCGCGCCACCGACTGGCTTCGCCGCAACGGCCGCCGCGTGCAGATTTTCGGCGGGGTGCTGCTGATGGTGGTCGGCATCCTGCTGGTCACCGGGCTGTGGGGGGACGTCATGGGCTGGCTCCGCAACTCCGTCGCCTCCGATCTCGAGCTGCCGCTGTGACCACTACCGAAGCGCCCCCGAAGAACCCTCAGCCGTACCGGCCGTCCGCGGCCAAGCAGTTCCTGGCTTTCCTGCGCAACACCTGGCGCGGCTTGACGTCCATGCGCACCGCGCTGGTGCTGCTGTTCCTGTTGGCGCTCGCCGCGCTGCCCGGCGCGTTGCTGCCGCAGCGGCGGCTGAACGCGCCGAAGGTCGACGAGTACATCAGCGCGCACGGCTGGTGGGGATCGCTCCTCGACAAGCTGGAGTTCTACGACGTCTACTCCAGCGTCTGGTTCTCCGCGATTTACATCCTGCTGATGATCTCGCTGATCGGCTGTCTCACGCCGCGCAGCTTCGAGTATCTCAAGCAGATGCGCGCCAAGCCGGTGCTGACGCCGCGCAATCTCGCGCGCATGCCGCACCACCGGATCGCCCGCACCGCGCGCACGCCGGAGACGATCCGCGAGGACGTGCGCAAGCAGCTGTCCGGCTGGCGGCGCGTCGAGCGCGAGGAGGACGGCGGCGGGTTCAGCGTCTCGGCCGAACGCGGCTACCTGCGCGAGACCGGCAACCTGCTTTTCCACTTCGGCATGCTCGGCCTGATCATTTTCTTCGCACTCGGCAAGCTCTACAGCTACGAGGGCCAGGTCATCGTGCAGGCCAACGGCGGCCAGTTCTGCAACTCGGGCATCTACAACTACGACTCGTTCGAAGCGGGCCTGCGCGTCGACGGCACCGACCTCGACCCGTTCTGCGTGAAGGTCAACGACTTCACCGCTCGCTACACCGCCACCAACCAGGCCGACTACTACCACTCGCACATCGAGTACCAGTCCGGCCAGGACCTGCAGACCGGCACGTGGAAGCCGTACGACCTCGAGGTCAACGAGCCGCTGCGCACCGTCGGCGACCGGGTTTACCTGCTGGGCAACGGTTATTCGCCGCAGTTCACGGTGACCTTCCCGAACGGCGAGAAGCGCACCCAGAACACCCAGTGGATGTTCACCAACCCCGGGACGATGCTGTCCGAGGGCGCGACGAAGTTCGACCAGCCCGGCGTCACCGACGAGGTCCAGCGGCGCACCAAGCAGCTCGCGATCACCGGCCTCTTCGCGCCGTCCTCGTTCATCCACGGCGGCGTCCTCACCTCGACCGCGCCGCAGCTGAACAACCCGATGGTCGCGGTCGACGTGCTGCGCGGCGACCTCGGTCTCGACGCGGGCCGCGGCCAGTCGGTGTTCTCGGTCGACCAGTCCCGCGTCCAGGACGGCAGGCTCAAGCGGGTCGCCCGCAAGAACCTCGCGGTCGGCCAGGAACTGACGCTCGACGACGGCACGAAGGTGCGCTTCGACGGCGTCAACAAGTGGGTCAACTTGCAGATCTCGCACGATCCGACGCAGGGCTACGTGCTCGGCTTCGCGATCGTGATGTTCGCCGGACTCGGGGCGTCGCTGCTGGTCAAGCGGCGTCGCGTGTGGGTGCGGGTGCGGCCGGGCAAGGACGAGAGCGCGAGTACCGTGATCGAGGTCGCGGGGCTCGCGCGCACGGATCAAGCCGGATACGGCGAGGAATTCCAGCGGATCAGCGAACGGCTGGTCACGGGCCGGAAGGGCAGCTGAGGCATGGAAATCAACGAGACTCTCTCGCAGTACAGCGACCTGCTGTACACGACGACAGTGGCGATTTACGTGCTGGCGCTGCTGTTGACGCTCTTCGAGCAGGCGTTCGGCGCGAAGGGCCGTCTCGCCGCCGAGCGCAGCCGCAAGCGCGTGCTGGTCGGCGCGGGCGGACCCGACACCGACGACGCCGCGATCGAAAACGGCGACGTCCCGGCCGAGCCCGAGGCCCCGCGTGCGGTTGGCCGCGCGGAGCGGATCGGCCGGATGGGCGCGGCGCTGCTGGTGCTGGGCGCGCTGCTGCAGCTGTCGGCGATCGTGCTGCGCGGACTCGCGGTGCACCGCGCGCCGTGGGGCAACATGTACGAGTACGGCATGGCGGTCACCTTCATCACCGTCGTCGCGTGGCTCGTGGTGATCAAGAAGTTCCCGGTCCGCCACCTCACCGGGTTCCTGCTGCTGCCCGTCGTGATCCTGATGTTCATCAACGGCACGATGCTGTACACGGTCGCCGCGCCGGTCGTGCCCGCGCTGCAGTCGTACTGGCTTTACATCCACGTGTCCGCCGCGATCATCGGCTCCGGCGTGTTCCTGGTGCCGGGCGTGGCGAGCGTGCTGTACCTCTTCCGCACCGCGCACGACCGCAACCCGGCCAAGTTCGCCGGTTTCGGCCCGAAGCTGCCGTCCGCCGACGTGCTCGACCGGATCGCCTACCGGGCCACGATCGTGGCGTTCCCGATCTTCACTTTCGGCGTGCTGTGCGGCGCGGTGTGGGCCGAGGCCGCGTGGGGCCGGTTCTGGGGCTGGGACCCGAAGGAGACCGTCGCGTTCATCGCGTGGGTCGTTTACGCGGCATACCTGCACTCCCGCGCCACCGCGGGCTGGCGCGGGACGCGCGCGGCGGTGATCAACATCGTCGGGTTCTCGGTGACGATCTTCAACCTGTTCTTCGTCAACCTGGTTACCGCCGGACTGCATTCCTACGCCGGAGTGAGCTGAGCCGGGGGTCCACCGCCCGGACCGGGCCTCGGGCGACTACCGTCGTCGCCAGGGGCCCTTCGACGTACCCGGGAGGTTGGCAACGGTGACCGGACCCAGTGAAGAGACTGCCGGCGAGCAGCAGTCCGAGCAGGCCCAGGAACCGGCTGCCATGTTCTCCGAGGAACGCACCGACTCGACGCCGCACCCCGGCACCGGGCCGTACGACGCGCAGCCGACGCAGGTCGTCGACCCGCCGCCGCAGGGCGCGTACCAGCCGCTGCCGCAGCCGGGCGGCTACCAGCCGCACTACGACCAGAACCTGCCGCCGCTGCAGCCTCCCGCGCAGCAGCACCAGCCGCAGCACGCCGCCCCGCCGGGGTACCAGCAGCAGCCCGTCGCTCCGCCGGGCGTGGCTCCCGTGCCGGGCGCTCCGGCGCAGGGGCTGCCGCAACCGGCGTCCAGCGCGGACGAGCTGGCCACCGCGCACCTGGTCAAACAGCAGAAGCGCACGCCGCAGTCCGGCTGGCGCAAGGCGGTGTACCTGGGCAGCGGCAAGCTGCTCAACCCGGGGGAAAGCCCGGCGGACACGCGCCGGCGCGAGCTGATCGCCCGGGTCAACCAGCCGCTGCGCGGGTGCTACAAGATCGCGATGCTGAGCCTCAAGGGCGGCGTCGGCAAGACCACGACCACGACCACGCTCGGCGCGACGTTCGCGTCCCTGCGCGGCGACCGCGTGGTGGCGGTGGACGCGAACCCGGACCGCGGGACGCTGTCGCAGAAGATCGCCATCGAAACCACCGCGACCGTGCGGCACCTGCTGCGCGACGCGGACAAGATCACGCGCTACAGCGACGTCCGGTCGTACACGTCGCAGGGGTCGAGCCGGCTGGAAATCCTGGCCAGCGAACAGGATCCGGCGGTGTCGGAGGCGTTCTCCGAGAACGACTACCGGCGCACGGTGAACCTGCTCGAGCACTTCTACAACATCGTCCTCACCGACTGCGGCACCGGTTTGATGCACTCGGCGATGAAGGGCGTCCTCGACGTCGCGGACTCGCTGGTGGTGGTGTCCTCAGGTTCGGTCGACGGGGCCCGCAGCGCCTCGGCGACGCTGGACTGGCTCGAGGCGCACGGTTACGGCGACCTGGTGAAACGCTCGGTCGTGGTGATCAACTCGGTGCGCCCGAAGGGCAGTTCGGTCGACCTGGACAAGCTGGCCGCGCACTTCGGCGCGAAGGTGCGTTCGGTGTGCCGGATCCCGTTCGACGCGCACCTGGAAGAGGGCGCGGAAATCGAACTGGAGCGTCTCGGCGGGGACACCCGGCTGGCGCTGCTGGAACTGGCGGCGACCGTGGCGGACGGTTTTAACGGCAGGGCTTAACCAAGCGGCTGCGCTTGATTGACCGTGCGGGCTCCGCAACCACAACCCGAGATCGCGCCGGTTTCTGGACTGAAATCGGGAGGGACGAAACCGGCTTCCCAGCGATCTCGGCGCCCCGGCGGAGCCGGGGCAATCAAACACGCTCAGGAGTCGGTTTCGTCCGGGCGTTTGCGCTGCTGTTCGGAGAGCTTGCGCAGGAATTCGGGATCGTCGTCGGGAGCGACGGCCGGGCGGCGCTGCGGGACGCTGATCCGCTGCGCGCCGAGTGCCCGCCACAACAGAACGGCGATGGTGATCGCGCCCACCGCTGCGAGCAAAGGGATCATGCCCGGGGTCCTTCCGTCGTGCTGGCCCCCCAGATTAGCCGCAATCGGGCCGGACCGGGGGGACGGTGCGCGCGGACCCGCCCCGGAACGCGGCGAAGGGTCGTGACCGGCAAGCGATGCGGGAGGCACCCCTTGCCAGTCACGACCCTTCGGCGTGTTCGAGACCCGCGGATCAGATCTTGCGGGTCGGCTCGCTCGCGTCCGTGGTGAGCTCGGCCAGAAGGTCGTTCACCTCGGACTCGCGGAACCTGCGGTGTCCGCCCGGCGTCCGGATCGAGCCGATGCGGCCCGCGGTGGCCCAGCGGGTCACGGTCTTCGGGTCCACCCGGAACAGAGCGGCCACCTCACCCGGGGTGAGCAACCGTCCGCCCATGGTTGCGGTCATTTTCCGCCTCCTTAACGCCCAACTTGCTATACCGGGGGCATCGGGCGATTTCGCCCGTCGCGCCCGGGTGGCCAACGCGGCAATCGTGGCACTTCACCCGTCGGGTACTCGAACGGTTGTCCTTGGGTAAAGAGCCCTTAAAGTGCAAAAGGGACATAACTCAGCAGATTCTCAGGATCGCTCAGCGCCCGTTCGCGCCTCGCTGACCAGGCATTTTCTGACCAGCTGCGCCGAGATTCGGGTAAAGACTGAGCAAAGGCCGCGGCTGGGCGGCGTCCGGCGTCGAGGTTGCTGTGACGCAGGAGACAATCCGGGGCCTACCGGGATGCGCCTCCCGCGCGGGCGCGCCGCATAATGAGCCGGTGGATCAGCTGGACCGGAAGATCATCGCCGAGCTGCGGGCCAACGGCCGGGCTACCTACGCCGACCTCGGCCGGACGGTGGGGCTCTCCGCGTCGTCGGTGCACGAACGCGTCGGGAAGCTCGAGGCGGCGGGCGTGATCACCGGGTACCACGCGATGGTCGACCCGAACACGGTCGGACTCGGCGTCACCGCGCTGGTCGGCATCCATCCCACCGACACCGCCACCGACGAGGACGTCGCCGCTTCGCTCGGCGAACTGCCCGAGGTCGAGAGCTGTTACGCGGTCGCGGGCGACGAGGCCTTCGTAGTAAAGGTGCGGGTTTCGACGGTCGACGAGCTGGAGCTCACTCTCGGCAGGCTGCGCCGCATCCCCGGCGTCGGCCGCACCAACACGACAGTGGTGCTCTCCACCCGGTTCGAGGGCCGCCCCAACAACGCGGGCCTGGACGAGGACCCGGCGAGCGGGGCGTAGCCTGTTTCGGTGTGAGCGAGACACCGGACCACCTTCCCCGTGACCTGACGGTGTACTTGATCGCGCGGTTCGCGCTCGTCGCGGTGGTCGCGGTCGTGCTTTCGCTGGTCGGCGTGCCGCTGCTGGTCTCTTTGCTGATCGGGCTCGTCGTCGGCCTTCCGCTCGGACTGCTGCTCCTGCGCGGGCTGAACCAGCGCGTGACGGCCGGGCTGGCCAAGCGCAACGAATCCCGTGCGCGTGCTCGTGCCCAGCTGCGTTCGCAGCTGCGCGGCGAGACCTCGGCCGACGATTCCGCGGCATGAGCAAACCGCACAGCCGCGCCTGGGTCCGCGAAGCGGTCCGGATCATCGAGGCCGACGCCAACCGCAGCGCCGACACTCACCTGCACGTTTTCCCGCTGCCCCCGGAATGGGGCATCGACCTTTACCTGAAGGACGAGTCGGTGCATCCGACCGGCTCGCTCAAGCACCGCCTCGCGCGCTCGCTGATCCTGTACGGCCTGGTCAACGGGCACATCGGCCCGGACACCGTGCTGGTCGAGGCGTCCAGCGGCTCGACCGCGGTGTCCGAGGCGTACTTCGCGCGCATGCTCGGCCTGCGGTTCGTGACCGTCGTGCCGCGGCGGACGAGCAAGGAAAAGATCGCGCTCATCGAGTTCTACGGCGGCGAGTGCCATTACGTCGACTCGGCGCCGGCGATGTACCCGGAGGCCGAGCGGCTGGCCGCCGAGTGCAACGGGCATTACCTCGACCAGTTCACCTACGCCGAGCGCGCGACGGACTGGCGCGGCAACAACAACATCGCCGAATCGGTGTTCGCGCAGATGCGTGCCGAACGCCATCCGGTGCCGTCGTGGATCGTCGTCGGCGCGGGCACCGGCGGCACGAGCGCGACGTTCGGCCGGTACGTCCGGTACAAGCGGCACACCACGAAGATCTGCGTGGTGGACCCGGAAAACTCGTCGTTCTACGGCGCGTGGGAAACCGGTGCGCCGGACTACGCGACCGGGATGCCGTCGCGGATCGAAGGCATCGGACGGCCGCGTTGCGAACCGTCGTTCGTGCCCGGCGTGATCGACGAGATGTTCCAGGTGCCCGACGCGGGTTCGCTGGCGGCGATCCGGTTGCTGCGGGACCGCACCGGGCACTGGGCGGGCGGCTCGACCGGGACCAACCTGTATGGCGCGTTCCAGCTGATCTCGCGGATGCTGGCGGACGGCCAGGCGGGTTCGGTGGTGACGCTGCTGTGCGACGGCGGGGAGCGGTACGCGAACACGTACTACTCGGACGAATGGCTCGGCGAGCAGGGGATCGACCTCGCGCCGTATCGGGCGCGGTTCGACGAGTTCCTGCTCACTGGCCGATTCGACGCCTAGCTTCCTGGTAGCCCAGCGTCAGCACGACGATCAGGCGGCGCAACCGGTCCTCGAAGTCGAGGCGGGAGCCGGCCAGGCGCGGGTCCTTGATGGCTTCTTGGACGGCTTCGTTCGGGTGCGCCAGCGGCCACATTCCCGCGGTGAACATGAAGATCGCGGACGACAGTTCTTGTGCGGTCTCCGCGGAAAGGCCTGGCAGCGCGGCGTGCAGCAGGTCGGCGGTGCGGGCGTTGTGCTTCGCCGAGCGCAGCTTGTAGTCCCGCGCGATTTCCGTGGAGACATTGCGCTCCAGCACGTTCGCCAGCACGCTGATCAGTTCGCACAGGACCGGTCGCGTCGCGAGTGAGCGGGCGAGGGTCGCGGCGACCTCCGACAGATCGCCGTCGAGGGTGAGCGAGTCGAGCCACGCGCCGCGAGCGCGGTCGAGCACCTCCAGGTAGACGGCCTCCCGCGTGGGGAAGTAGCGCGCGACGTTCGACGCCGACAGGCCTACCCGGCGGGCCAGTTCGCGCATGCTGACCTCGCTGACGGACGACTCCGTCATCAGCTGTTCGGCCACGTCGAGGATCGCCTCGCGGCGGGCTTCCACCTGCTCGGGACTGCGGGCGCGCTGGAAGTCGGTCACGCCTCGGAGTGTAACAGGACACTGCTCTCTTGATAAAAGAACAGCGTCCTGTTAACTTCGAGAACAAGAGAGCAGTGTTCCGTTAACTCTGGCAGGAGATCCCGATGCGTACTTACGACCAGCTCTTCCTCGGCGGCCGCTGGACCGAGCCCGCGACGACCGACACCTTCGAAATCCGTTCGCCGCACGACCGGGCGCTGGTCGGCACCGCGCCAAAGGCCTCGAAGGCGGACGTCGACCGCGCGGTGGCGGCGGCCCGGCGGGCGCTCGAACCGTGGGGGAGAACCCCGCTGGCCGAGCGGCTGCGCCTGGTCGAGCGGTTCAACGAACTGCACGCCGCCCGGGCCGACGAAATCGCCGAGCTGATCACCGCGGAGAACGGCTCGCCGAGCTGGTTCACCGGCTGGACGCAGCACAACCTCCCGGAGCGCACGGCGGCGTGGCTCAAGACCGCGCGCGAGTTCGACTGGGAGGAGACGCTGACCGACGAGGCGGGCAACCGGACGATCGTGCGTGCTGCACCGGTCGGGGTGGTGGCCGCGGTGATCCCGTGGAACTCGCCGCATTCGGCCGCGCTGGTGAAGCTGATTCCGGCTCTGCTGGCGGGCAATCCGGTGCTGCTGAAGGCCGCGCCGGAAACCCCGCTCGACGCGATGCTGCTGGCGGAGATCTTCGCGGAGGCCGGGTTCCCCGAGGGCGTGGTGAGCGTGTTCGCGGCTGACCGCGACGTGAGCGAGTACCTGGTGACGCACCCCGGTGTCGACAAGATCTCGTTCACCGGCTCGACGGCGGCCGGGCGGCGGATCGCGTCGCTGGCGGGAGAGCAGTTCAAGCGCGTCGGGCTGGAACTCGGCGGAAAGTCCGCGGCGATCGTGCTCGCGGACGCGGACCCGAAGACCGTCGCCGAGGGGATCCGGACCGCGACGTTCGCGAACAACGGCGAGATGTGCGTGGCGCACACGCGGATCTTCGCGGCGCGCGAGCGGTACACCGAGGTCGTGGCCGCACTCGCGGAAATGGCCGACGGGCTCGTGGTCGGCGATCCCGCGAAGCCGGACACGTTCGTCGGGCCGATCGTGCGCCGTGACCAGTACGAGCGGGTGCTGTCGTACCTGCGGCTAGGCGTCGAGGAGGGCGCACGGATCGCGGCGGGCGGTGCCGAGCCGCTCGCGAATCCTGAGCTGGCGGACGGGTTTTACGTGCGTCCGACGGTGTTCGCCGATGTTACGAACGACATGCGGATCGCGCGCGAGGAGATCTTTGGTCCGGTGCTCGTGGTGATCCCGTTCGACACCGAGGAGGAGGCGATCCGGCTCGCGAACGACTCCGACTACGGCCTGAGCGGCGGCGTGTGGACCGCCGACGCGGAACACGGCGTCGAACTCGCGCGGGCGGTGCGCACGGGCACGTTCCACGTCAACGGCGCGCCGCGGCATGGGAACGCGCCGTTCGGCGGGTTCAAGGCGAGCGGGGTGGGCCGTGAGTACGGCTCGCACGGGTTGGCGGAGTTCGTGGAGTGGCAGGCGATCGCGGCGGGGCGTTAGAGCGCGAGGGCGACCGCGTTCAGTACCGCCCGGCTCGGTTCGGTGGGTTCAAGGCGGAGCGGGTGGGCCGTGGGCGCGGTTGACGCGGGCGGTGTTTGTGGAGTGGCAGGCGATTGCGCCAGGGCGACCGCGCTCAGTACCGCCCACGCCTGCATTGCCCGGGCGCGGGAACGCTCGGTTCGGTGGGCGCAAAGCGAAGCAGAGCCCGGGCGGTGTTTGCGAAATAGCAGGCGATCGCGGTCTGCCGCTAGAGCGCCAGGGCGACCGCGCTCAGCACCGCCCACGCCAGCATCGCCATGCCGGTGTCGCGCAGGGCCGGGATCAGCTCCCGGCCCTTGCCGCCGCCTCCGACGGACTTGATGGGCTTCAGCAGCAGCGGCGCGGTCACGAAGGTGATGAACAGCAGCGGGTGCCAGATTCCCATCAGCACGGTGAGCGCGTACGGGACCGTCACCAGGGTCAGGTAGAGCTTTCGCGTGCCGCCGTCGCCCATGCGGGTCGCGAGGGTGTGCTTGCCGGACTCGAGGTCGGTCGGGATGTCGCGCAGGTTGTTCGCGACCAGCACCGCCATCGAGAACGAGCCGACCGCTACCGCGCAGCCCAGTGCGTCCCAGCTGACCCGGCCGGCCTGGACGTAAACCGTGCCGAGGACGCCCGCCAGTCCGAAGAACACGAAGACCGCGATCTCGCCCAAACCGTAGTAGCCGTAAGGCTTTTTGCCGCCGGTGTAGAACCACGCGCCGAGGATGCACAGCGCGCCCATCGCGAGCAGCCACCAGTATCCGCTCAGCGCGACGAGCGCCAGGCCCAGCACTCCGGCCAAGCCCAGGGAGGTCAGCGCGGCACGCAGGACGGCCTTCGGGTTCGCCGCGCCGGAGCCGACCAGACGCAGCGGACCGACGCGGTTTTCGTCGGTGCCGCGGATGCCGTCGGAGTAGTCGTTGGCGAAGTTCACGCCGATGATCAGCGACAACGCGACCAGCAGAGCGAGCAGCGAACGCCACCAGGAGAACGCGTCGAGCGCGATCGCCGCTCCGACGCCCGCCACGACCGGTGCGATCGCGTTCGGCAGCGTCCTCGGCCGGGCGCCTTCGATCCACTCACTGACTGTCGCCATGGGGTCCATTCAACGCCATGCGATCTTCACCCGTTCGGTGAACCCGCTCAGCGCGTCCGGAGGGCGGCGACCACTGCCTGCCGGTCGATCTTTCCCGGTCCGCGCAACGGCAACTCGCTGACGAACTCGATGCGTTTCGGCGTCGCGGCCGCACCCAGCTCAGCCCGGACCGCGGCTCGCAGCGCGGCCTCGTCCGTCGAACCCGCCACCATCGCCACGACCGCCTCGCCCCACTGCGGATCCGGAATGCCGACGACACAGGCGTCCCGCACCCCGGGCTGCGCGCCGAGCAGCCGTTCGATCGAGGCGGCGGACACCTTGACCCCGCCGGTGTTGATGACGTCGTCCGCGCGTCCGAGCACCTCGATCCGACCGTCGGGCAACCAGCGGCCGCGGTCGGAAGTGCGGAAAGAGCCGTCCCGGAACGACTCCGCGGTCAGTTCCGGAGCGAGACGGTAGCCGTGCGACAGCACAGGACCGGAGATCCACAGTCGCTCGTCGGCGTCGGGCTCCACGCGCACCCCGTCGAGCGGAACGCCGTCGTAGACGCAGCCGCTCGCGGTCTCGCTCATGCCGTACGACGGGACGATCCGCACGCCTTCCTCAGCCGCTTGCGCTCGCAGCGCAGGCGAGGTGGCGGCGGCGCCCAGGATGATGCCGTCGAAGGCCTTCGCGGCGGCCAGGCCAGCGCCGCCGTCGTCGAGCAGGCGGACTAGCTGGGTCGGCACGAGCGCGGTGTAGCGCGAGCCGTTCTCCGCGAGCACCGGCGCGGCCGCGGCGGCGAACTCGTCCGGGCGGAAGCCGGTGCCGGTCAAGAACGCCGGTTTCGTGCCTGCCAGCCGCGCTCGGATCAGGACTTGCAGGCCGCCGATGTAGTGCGCGGGCGTGGCGAGCAGCCAGTGTCCGGGGCCGCCGAGCCGGGCGTGCGTTGCCGTCGCGGACGCGGTGAGCGCACGCGGCGACAGCAGCACTCCCTTCGGCGCCCCGGTGGACCCGGACGTGGCGATCACCACGGCGGTGTCCGGCTCGACCGGCTGCTCCGGGGCCATCGCCTCGAGCAGCGCCGGGGCCGACGGATCCGCCGAGTTCAGCGGCAGCACCGCCGGACCGCCGTCGAGGGCAGCCGCCAGGGCCGCGTCGAGGGCGGTCAGCGCGTCGGCGCTGCCGTCGAGCCACACCACGTGCACGGCGAACGACCTTCTCAGTAGTAGTACGGGTAGTCGGACCAGTCCGGGTCGCGCTTCTCCAGGAACGCGTCGCGGCCCTCGACGGCCTCGTCCTGCATGTACGCCAGCCGGGTGGTTTCGCCGGCGAACAGCTGCTGTCCGACGAGCCCGTCGTCGATCGCGTTGAACGCGTACTTCAGCATCCGCTGCGCGGTCGGCGACTTGCCGATGATCGTCCAGCCCCATTCGAGCGCGACCCGCTCCAGCTCGGCGTGCGGCACGACCTCGTTGACCGCGCCCATCCGGTGCATTTGCTCGGCGGTGTAGTCGCGGCCGAGGAAGAAGATCTCGCGCGCGAACTTCTGCCCGACCTGCCGGGCGAGGCCCGCCGAACCGTAGCCCGCGTCGAACGAGCCGACGTCCGCGTCGGTCTGCTTGAACCGCGCGTGCTCGGCCGAGGCGAGGGTGAGATCGCACACGACGTGCAGCGAATGCCCGCCGCCCGCCGCCCAGCCGGGCACCACGGCGACCACGGGTTTCGGCATGAAACGGATCAATCGCTGCACCTCGAGGATGTGCAGCCGCCCCGCCCGCGCCGGGTCGACCGTGTCCGAGGTCTCCCCGCTCGCGTACTGATACCCGGAGCGTCCGCGAATACGCTGGTCACCGCCGGAACAGAACGCCCAGCCGCCGTCCTTCGGCGACGGGCCGTTCCCGGTGAGCAGGACGCAGCCGACGTCCGAGCTCATCCGGGCGTGGTCGAGCGCCCGGTAGAGCTCGTCGACGGTGTGCGGGCGGAAGGCGTTGCGGACCTCCGGACGGTCGAAAGCGATCCGGACCACCCGTTTGCCGGAGCGGGCATCTCGCGAACGGTGGTAGGTGATGTCGGTGAAGGAGAACCCTTCGACCTCGGACCAGGCGGCGGGGTCGAACAGCTCGGAAACTCGGGCGTCATCCACGTTTGGGAGAATAGGACCTGTGGACATGATCGCTGTGCCTGACGCCGCCCCCGGGGAGTGCCCGTCGGACGGTTCCTTAATGGGGGCCTGCCGGTGAACCCGTCCACCGCGCAGGCCAGGGTCATCGTCGACGAACTCGTCCGCAACACCGTGTCGCACGTCGTGTTGTGTCCAGGATCTCGCAACGCGCCGCTGTCCATCGCGCTCTACGACGCCGCCGCTTCGGGACGGCTGCAGCTGCACGTCCGCATCGACGAGCGCGGCGCGGCGTTCCTCGCGCTCGGCATCGCGGCGCGCACCGGCCGTCCGGCGGCGGTGGTCTGCACCTCCGGCACCGCGGCGGCGAACTTCCACCCGGCCGTGCTGGAGGCCGACCGGGCGGGCGTGCCGCTGATCGTGCTCACTGCCGACCGTCCGCCGGAGCTGCGTTCGGCGGGCGCGAGCCAGGTGATCAACCAGTACGAGCTGTACGGCGACGCGGTCCGCTACTTCGACGAGCTGGCCGTCGCCGAACGTCGGGCCGGGCAGAACTCCTACTGGCGCAGCCAGATTTGCCGCGCGTGGAACGCCGCGTACGGCGAGTGGCGCTGCGGGCCGGTGCACCTGAACATCCCGTTCCGCGAGCCGCTGGTGCCGGATCTCGACGATGACGGCGAGTGGTACGAATCGCTCGAAGGCCGCCCCGACGGCGAACGCTGGACCGAGCTGCCGGACTTCGGCGCGCTGCCCTCGTTCGTGGTCCCCTCGGCGCGGCACGGCCTGGTGATCGCGTGCGACACCGGCGCGCAGGCGGCCAGCGAGTGGGCCGAACAGCACGGCTGGCCGGTGGTTTCGGAGACCGGCGGCCTCGGCCTGTCCGGCGCGACCGCGATGTCGTCCGGAGCCTGGCTGCTGGGCGTCGAGGAATTCATCTCGCGGCACCGGCCCGAGCAGGTGCTGTGCCTCGGCCGTCCGACGGTGTTCCGGCAGGTCCAGAAGGTGCTGTCGGACCCGGAGGTCGAGGTGCTGCTGGTGCGTCCGGATTCGGACTGGCCCGCGCCCGCGCACAACGTCCGCCAGGTCGGACAGTGGTTCGCCGAACCGACGAAGCCCGCGGACCCAGAGTGGCTCGCGAGCTGGCAGCGCGCGGACGCCGCGGCCAGCCAGGCGGTTTCGACGGCGCTGGCCGCCGAGCCGTGGCCGAGCGGCGTACGGGTGGCGACGGAGCTGGTCGACGCGCTGCCGGAAGGCGCGCTGCTGGTGGTCGGCTCCTCGAACCCGACGCGCGATGTCGCGCTCGCTGGACGGCTGCGTCCGGACGTCCTGGTGCACCGCAACCGCGGCGTCGCCGGGATCGACGGCACGGTGTCGACGGCCATCGGCGCGGCCACTGTGCACCGCGCGCCGTCGTACGCGCTGCTTGGCGATCTGACCTTCCTGCACGACGCGTCCGGCCTGCTCACCGGTCCGGCGGAGCAGTTGCCGGACCTGACGATCGTGGTGCTGAACGACGACGGCGGCGGCATTTTCTCGCTGCTGGAGCAGGGCGCGCCGGAACACTCGGCGAGCTTCGAGCGCGTCTTCGGCACGCCGCACGGCGCGGATCTGGGCGCGCTCTGCGCGGGTTACCGGGTGCCGCACGTCCTGGCCGAGACAGTCGAAGAGTTCCGTGCCGCGCTGCGGCCCGCGCCGGGCCTGCGGGTCGTCGAGGTCCGGGTCGACCGGGCGCAGCACCGGAATCTCCACGCGCGGCTGAAGTCCGCGGTCGCGGAAGCGGTGGGGACGGTTTAACCGGCGGGGGCCGGTGAATATGGGGGATTTCGTGAACGAGGCGGACCTGCGCCCGCGAGGCCGGTGGGCCTGGTTCAGCGCGGCGGTGGCGGCGCTGGCACTGATCGGGCTGGTGTGCTCGTATTTTTCGTCGTTTCTGGTGATGGCCAGCGACAACTGCTTCGCCGGGGACAGCAGGGCGATCTGCAGCGCGGCCGGACAGCAGGCGGTCGCGTCGCTGCCGTGGGTCGGCTGGTTCGCGGCGATCGCCGGGTCGTTCGCGATGGCCGGGCTCGCCGTGCGGCGCGGCTGGGGACCGTGGCCGGGGCTGTACGCGGGCCCGATCTTGTACGGCATCCCGATCGCCATCGCGTGGTGGATCGCCGAATCCGGATGATCTTCCCAGTGGGTAAGAACCCGTCGTTCGGACGTACCTGTGGGGTGCTCACGTGGATACGTTCGGTCGCATTGGCCACCTTGGAGGAACCATGCGATCGAGAACTCGGGCCGGAATCGGGGCGGTTGCGGCTGGAGTCGCGACGGTGCTGCTGGCAGGCACCGCCTCGGCAGTGCCGGCACCGGGCGCGCCGGGGGTCGGCGACCCGTACTACCCGAACGCCGGCAACGGCGGCACCGACGTGCAGCACTACGACATCCGCGTGAGCTACCAGCCGGAGACCGACGTCCTGTCGGGCACCACGACGCTGCTGCTCACCGCCACCCAGGACCTGTCGCGCTTCGACCTCGACTTCGCGCTCAAGGCGTCGAAGGTGCTGGTGAACAACCGGCCCGCGCAGTTCACGAACCAGAACGGCGACGGCGAGCTGGTGATCACGCCGGCGCAGCCGCTGCTGAAGGGCCAGTCCGCGACGGTCGTCGTGAGCTACTCCGACAGCCCGTCGACGGAGAAGGTCGGCGGACTGAACACGTGGAAGAAGGGCGCGTTCGGGGCGCTCGGCATCGACGAGCCGCAGAGCGCGCAGTGGTGGTTCCCCTCCAACGACCACCCGACCGACAAAGCGACTTACGACGTGTCGATCGAGGCTCCGGACGGGCTCGCCGCCATCTCGAACGGCACGCTCGTGAAGAAGACCAAGAAGCGGGCCGGCTGGACGCGGTGGAACTGGCGCAGCACCAAACCGCAGGCGACCTACCTGACGTCGTTCATCGTCGGCAAGTACGACGTGGTCCAGTCCACCACGCCGGACGGCAAGCCGTTCATCACCGCCTACGGTTCCGATCTCGGCGATTCGCTCGACGCGGCCAAGGCGAGCGTGGAGCGCACGCCGGAGGTCGACGAGTTCCTGGCGTCGCAGTTCGGGCCGTACCCGTTCGAGGCCGAGGGCGGCGTCGTGACCAGCGGGATCACCTTCTCGCTGGAAAACCAGACCCGGCCGACCTACGGCGCGCGCAACTTCGCCGCCGGGTCCAACACCACGCTGATCGCGCACGAGAACGCACACCAATGGTTCGGCGACAACGTTTCGCTGGGCAAGTGGAGCGACATCTGGCTGAACGAGGGCTTCGCGTCCTACGCCGAGTACCTGTGGTCCGAGCACCAGGGCGAGGGCACGACCGCGGAACTCGCGCAGTACGCGTACGACTCCTACGCCGCCGACGACCCGTTCTGGCAGGTCCTGCCGGGCGACCCGGGCGAGCCGAACCAGTTCGACCGCGCGGTGTACGACCGTGGTGCGATGGCCGTGCAGGCGTTGCGCACCAAGGTCGGCGACCAGGCGTTCTTCTCGATCCTCCAGCAGTGGCAAACGGCCAAGGCCGGTAAAGCGGCGGCGATCCCGGACTTCATCGCACTCGCCGAGAAGGTGTCTGGCAAGCCGTTGCAGGAACTGTTCCAGACCTGGCTGTTCACCAAGGGGAAGCCCGCCGTCGGTCCTAATGGGACGGTCGCGGCGGCTAAGGCGTCCGCCGTCCCGGCGAAGCCGAAGGCGTGGGACCAGATCCAGGCGAACCACCGCGCGCTGGCGGCGGCTGAGCGGCACTGAAATTCGCTTGCCTGGCCGCGGGATCCTGGAGAGTTCCGCTCTCTCAAGGAGGATTCAGTGGCCATGAAAGTGCGGGCGCAGCTCCGCCACGCCCGGCTCGACGGCCGGGAGTGGCGGGTGCTGCGCCCTGATCCCGCTCTGGACACCGCGGTGTTGTACGAAAACGACCGGTACCCGCAAATGTGCGTCGACCGCCGCGCGGCGTATCGGATCGGGGTGTTGTGGCTGCTGGCCGCGCGATCCCGGCATACGGTCATCCACCTGCCGTTGCGCGCTGGTCGGACTCCCGCTGAGCCGGAGTGCAACGGTCGTCCGCTGGATCTCGTACTGAGCCAGCACACCGCGCAGCTGCGAGCATCGCACTGGCCTCGGCTGAGGGCGGCACTTGGCCCGGCCCGGCCGCACACGGTGCGAATCCGGCTGATCGACGTCCGGTGGAGCGGCCGTACTGGCAGACTCGGGACCGGCTGTACGACCGGATCCACGCCGACACGATGTTCCTGACCGGCAGTGCGGCAGTCTTCCGGCGCACGGCGGAGTACTTCTTCGACCTCGCCTTCGGCGCTCCGGGTTCTGCTCCGGGCGAGGAAACGCCGCACCACGCGTGTTCGGATCTGAATTGGACAACTCGGGTGCTGGTCAATACGTACTGCCTGCACGTGCTGTACCGGGCGCACTGGCTGCCGAGTGCCGAGCTGGTCGGCGCACCCGACTAAACTCTCGGTGTGGCAGCCAGGAGTGTGAAGGCACGGCGGATCGCGTGGTTCGCCGTGCTGGGCGTGGCTGTGCTGCTCACGGTGATGTGCGTGAGCCTGGTTTTCGCCGCGTTCCGCAACGACAGCGCGATCGAATCGCACCTGGGCACGGCGAACGCGACGGTCGAGTCGGTGGCCTTCGACCGTACGATCATCCAGTACCAGACCCCGGACGGCATCGTGCACAGCCCGCCGACCGGGGTGCTGTACCCGTCGGGTCTTGCCGCCGGCCAACTGGTGGCGATCGAGTACGACGCGACCAACCCCGAGCTGACCAGGGTCGCCGGCCGGACCGCGACGTTGACGCTGCTGCCGGTGGGCATGACGGTGCTGATCACGTGGCTGGTGGCGGGCCCGCTGTTGTGGTGGCTGCGCCGGTCGATGAAGCGGGACCGGTCCGCTGCTCCGGAACCGGTGCACGCGAAGGTGTGAGGCTCGTGAGTGTTTATGCCGGTTAGAACCGGCATAAACACTCACGAGCCCCCTACGTCCCGGCGGTTTCCTGCCACCACCCAAGTACTTCGTCGGCCACTCCAGGCGCGGCGACCAGCAGTCCGTCGGTAGGCAGGGCAGCGTCCTCGCCGTGTTTGTCCAGCACCACCGCGCCCGCCTCGATCGCCATTGCGACTGAGCCCGCGACGTCCCATTCGTGGTAGCTGTGCAGCACCGCCGCGGCGGCGTGCCCCAGTGCGACCTGGGCGATCGACAGCGCGGCCGACCCCAGCACCCGCACCCCGGCGTGGGCGGCTGCCGCTCGTTCGATGAACTCGCCCATTCCCGGCCACGGGCCCTTGCGCGCGAGTTCGGTGCAGACGATCGCTCCGGCGGTGCCCGCGCGGTCGACCAGCTTCAGCGGTTTCCCGTTCGCTCGGGCTCCCCGGCCGCGGGCGGCGGCGTAGATCTGCGCCCGGTACGGGTCGGCGACGACGCCCACCACCGGGCCGCTCGCGTCGACCAGGGCGAGGCTGTAGGCGCACCACGGCACTCCGGCGACGTAGTTCGCGGTGCCGTCCACGGAATCGACCACCCAGCGGTACTCCGCGACGTCCGCGCCGTGGTCGGCGCCGAATTCGTGGCCTACCACCGGGATTCCGGGGAACTCCGCGGTCAGCACGCGGCGGGTGTGCCGTTCCAGGATCCGATCGGTGTCGGTGACCCAGTCGAACGGCGAATCCAGCGTCGCCGGGTGCGCGCCGCGGCCCGCGGTCGCGGTGATCACGTCGGTGGCGTCGTTCGCCAGCCGCCCCGCGACCTCGAGTGCTCGGGAGAGCAGCCCGGGTTCCACGGGCCGCGACGGCCTGGAGGACAAGAGGGTCATGCCTGCTTAGTCTGGGCGTTCCTGGTGTCCGGGACACGACCGGAAGATGACATGTCGTGGCGAATTCTTCGACGGTCGGCGCCCGGGCGCGGACGCTGCGGAGTGTTTCGCCACCGTTGGCCGGTCGGTTACGCGGGATTGGCCCGCCCTGCCTGCGGTTTTGCGACAGTGACGCCGTGCGAGTCGCCATAGTCACCGAAAGTTTCCTGCCCCAGGTGAACGGCGTGACGAATTCCGTGCTGCGGGTCGTCGAGCACCTGGTCGAATCCGCGCACGACGTGCTGGTCGTCGCCCCGGGGCCGGGTCCGGCGAGTTACCGCGGCGCGCCGGTCGTCCGCATTCCGGCGCTGGATTTCCCCGGCGTGAACTCGCTGCCGATCGGCCTGCCGACGCGCACCGTGCTGACCGCGCTGGCCGATTTCGGCCCGGACGTCGTGCACCTGGCCTCGCCGTTCGTGGTCGGCGCGCGCGGGCTCGCCGCGGCCAGACGGCTGCGGGTGCCGTCGATCGCCGTCTACCAGACCGACATCGCCGGGTTCGCCACGTCGTACGGCTTCGGCATCGGCGCGCGAGCGGCCTGGCGCTGGGTGCGCCGCCTGCACTCGCGGGCCGACCGGACGCTCGCGCCGTCCTCGGACTCGATCGAACAGCTGAAACTGCACGGCGTTCCGCGCGTACACCGCTGGGCGCGCGGCGTGGACGTCAGCCGGTTTTCCCCGGCACACGCGGATCCGGCGCTGCGTGCGGAACTCGCGCCGAACGGCGAGCTGCTGGTCGGGTTCGTCGGACGGCTCGCGCCGGAGAAGGAGGTCGACCGGCTGACCGTGCTGGCCGGGGTGCCGGGCGTGCGCGTGGTCGTCGTCGGTGACGGACCGGAGCTGCCGTCGTTGCGGGAACGGTTGCCTGGCGCGGCTTTCCTCGGCGCGAAGTACGGCGACGAGCTGTCGGTCGCGTACGCGAGCCTCGACGTTTTCGTGCACACCGGGCCGCACGAGACGTTCTGTCAGGCGGTGCAGGAGGCGATGGCGTCCGGGCTGCCGGTGCTCGCGCCGGACGCGGGCGGCCCGAAGGATCTCGTCTTGCCTGGCCGGACCGGGTATTTGCTGCCTGCCGACCGGGAGTCGTTCGGCCCCGCGCTGGTTTCCAAGGTCGACGACCTGCGGGACGCGGCGTTGCGCGCCCGGCTGGGCGAGAAGGCGCGGAAAGTGGTTCTGGGCCGCACGTGGCCCGCGGTGTGCCGGGAGCTGGTCGGGCACTACGAAGCGGTACAGGGCCGAGTCGCGCGTGCGGCTTGAGCCATGCACATCGTCCAGCTGGCGAACTTCTACGGACCGCGGTCCGGCGGGCTGCGGACCGCGCTGAACCACCTCGGCGCGGGGTATGTCGCCAGCGGGCACCGGGTGACGCTGGTCGTGCCGGGGCGGCGGTACGCGGTGGAAACGCTGCCGACCGGGGTCTGCCGGTATTCGTTGCCTGCCTTGCAAATTCCCGGCACTGGCGGGTACCGCGCGGTCGATCCGCAGCGGGTCCGCGCGGTGCTGCGGCGGCTGGAACCGGACCGGCTGGAGGTGTCCGACCGGCTGACCCTGCGCGGAATGGGCGTCTGGGCGCGGCGGAACGGCGTACCCAGCATGGTCATTTCGCACGAGCGGCTGGACCGGCTGCTGGAGCAGTTTTTGCTGCCCGGAGCGATGGCCCGGCACGTCGCGGATGCCGCCAACCGGCGGATGGCGGCGTCGTACGACACGGTGGTGTGCACGACTGCCTTCGCGCACGCGGAGTTCGAGCGGATCGCCGCGCCCAACGTCCGGCGGGTGCCGCTGGGGGTGGATCTGGCGACGTTCGCGCCGTCGATGCGGGATTCCGGGTGGCGGTCGGCGCTGGCCGGCGGTGCCGACGCGTTGATTGTCCATTGTGGTCGGTTGTCGCCAGAGAAACATGTTGAGCGGAGCGTGGATACGGTCGCCGAGCTGACGGAGTCCGGGGCTCGGGTGCGGTTGGTGATCGCGGGCGACGGGCCTCGGCGGCGGGCGCTGGAACGGCGGGCCCGGGGCTTGCCGGTGACGTTCCTCGGCTTCTTGGCTGGACGCGGCGAGGTAGCTCGATTACTGGCCAGCGCGGATGTTTCGCTCGCTCCGGGACCGCACGAGACGTTCGGACTGGCGGCCTTGGAGGCGCTTGCTTCGGGGACGCCGGTGGTGGTTTCGGCGTCGTCGGCGTTGCGGGAGATCGTGCGACCCGGCTGTGGGGCGGCGGTGGCTGACTACGCGCCCGCGTTCGCCAGCGCGGTGACCGGCCTGCTGGATAGTCCTGAAGAGATCCGGCGGGCAGCCGCGAGGGCGCGGGCGGAGGAGTTCGCTTGGCCGAACTCAGTCCGCGGAATGCTCGCCGCGCTGGGCTGACAAAGGTCCGTGAAGGGCTCCTTGAGGGAACCTAATTCCCTCAAGGAGCCCTTCACGGACAACTAGCCGCGGTAGCCGGGGTGGACGCCGGGGGTTAGGTCGTGGTCGGCGGCGACTCGGGCCAGCAGGTCGCGCAGCACCGAACGTTCCTCTGTGGACAGTGCGGCCATCATCTCGTCTTCGTGTGCTGCGGCGGCTTTCGCTAGTGCGGCCATCGTTTCCTGGCCTTTGCCGCTCAGGAAAACCGCGTAGAGGCGGCGGTCCTGGGGGTTGCGGCGGCGTTCGATCAGGCCCTGCTGCTCCAGGCCGTCGACGAGGGCGACCAGCCGGGTCGGCGGCGTGCCCAGTTCCGTGGCCAGCACCTGCTGACTCTCGCCGGGCCGCCGCGCGATCGCCCGGAGCAGGCCGGTCTGGGGCGGGGTCAGGCCCAGGTCCGCGACGCGTTCGGCGAAGCGCTGGGTCGCGTGTGCGCCCAGTTGGGCCAGCAGGAAAGCGCTGCCGAACTGCGGAGGTCCTTGCATGCCCTGAACCGTATCGCTTGACAATCCATTACACCAGCGTAATCGTTCTAGTAGTGCAACTAATTGACCTGGAGGTTTGCCATGACGACCATGACTCGACAGGGCGGTCCGCCCTTGCTGGCACCGGCGCTGGCGTTCGGGGTGCTGACCGTCGCGTCGGCGGTGCTCGGGGCGACGGGGACGCGGCCGGATTCCAGTGCGGCTGAGGTCGCCGCGTACATCGGCGGCAACCAGGGCGTTGTGCAGCTGCTCGCGTTCGCGGTGTTCGGCGCGTCGGTGCCGTTGGCGGTCTGGGCCGCGACGGCCTATCGCAGACAGCGGCGGCTCGGGGTCGCGGCACTGGGTGCGGTGATCGGACTGACCGGCGGCGTGCTGTCCGCGGCCGCGCTCGCGATGAGCGGGTTGATCACCTGGACCGCCGCGCAGTCCAGTGAGACGCCGGCGGTGGCTCGGGCGTTGACCAGCCTCGCGTTCGCGTCCGGCGGGCCGGGCTTCGTGGTGCCGCTGGCGTTGCTGATCGCCGGGATCGCGGTGCCCGCGCTGTTCCTGAACCTGCTGCCGCGCTGGCTGTCGGTCGCCGGGCTGGTGGTCGCCGCGGCCGCGGTGCTCGCCTCGCTGTCGCTGCTGACCCCGGCGCTGTATCCGCTGATCCCGGTCGGCCGGTTCGGCGGCCTGGCGTGGCTGGTCGCCGCCAGCGTCCTGCTCCCGCGCGACCGCGCGGCACGGACGGACTAATCTCGGACCCATGCCCCGAGCGAGCCTGGACAAGGATCCGCACGAAGTCGCCGCGATGTTCGACGGCGTCGCGTCCGGTTACGACCGGGCGAACTCGTTCATGACGTTCGGGTTCGACCGGCGCTGGCGCACCACCACGGCGCGCGTGCTGGACGCCAAGCCGGGAGAGAAGGTGCTCGACCTCGCGGCGGGCACCGGGGTGTCCACCGTCGAGTACGCGCGCGGCGGAGCCTGGTGCCTCGCCGCCGACTTCTCCGTCGGGATGCTCAAGGCGGGCCTGCACCGGAAGGTGCCGATGGTCGCCGCGGACGCGATGTGCCTGCCGTTCGCCGACAACAGCTTCGACGCCGTCACCATCTCCCTCGCGCTGCGGAACTTCGTCGACACCAAGGGCGCGCTCGCGGAGATCCTGCGGGTGGTCAAACCGGGCGGCAGGCTGGTGATCTGCGAGGTGTCGACGCCCACCTTCGCCCCCATCCGGTTCATCTACCGGCGGTTCGTCCTCAAGCTGCTCACCTGGGTCGGCAGCCGGTCCTCGACCAACCCCGAGGCCTACTCCTACCTGGCCGAATCGATGCTCGCCTGGCCCGATCAGCGCGGGCTCGGCGAGATCATCGCGAGCGCCGGATGGACCGAGGTGGAGTGGCTGAACCTCACATTCGGCGTCGTCGCGATCCACCGCGCGCGCAAGCCTGCCTAAACTCGGCGGCATGACGACTTCGCGCCGCAGCCCGGACCACGACGCCGAAGTGATCGTGGTCGGGGCTGGACCGGCTGGTTCGACCGTGGCCACCTACCTCGCGCGCGCCGGGGTGGACGTGCTGCTGCTGGAGAAGACCGTCTTTCCGCGCGAGAAGGTGTGCGGGGACGGGCTCACGCCGCGGGGTGTGAAGCAGTTGATCGACCTCGGTCTGGACACCAGCGAGGAAGCGGGCTGGGTCCGGAGTCGGGGGCTGCGGATTCTCACCGGGGATCTGACGCTGGAGTTCGATTGGCCGGATCTCACTGATTATCCGCCGTACGGGGTCTCCCGGACCCGGCAGGACTTCGATGACCTGCTGGCGAAGACCGCGGTGAAGGCCGGGGCCCGGTTGTACGAGCGGACCACGGTCACTGGGGCGATTACCAATGCTTCCGGCCGGGTCGTGGGGGTCGAGGCGAAGGTCGGGCCGGAGAAGACGCCGGTCAGCTACCGGGCGCCGTTGGTGCTGGCTTGCGACGGGGTGTCGGCGCGGCTCGCCTTGAGCGTGGGGATCGACAAGAACGAGAAGCGGCCGATGGGGGTCGCGGTTAGGCGGTATTACAAGAGCCCCAAGCATGATGACCCGTTCATCGAGGGGCATCTTGAGCTGTGGGACCGGTCTGATCCTCGGGATCCGAAGCTGCTGCCTGGGTACGGGTGGGCGTTTCCGTTGGGGGACGGGACGGTCAACGTCGGGCTGGGGATGCTGTCGACCTCGGCGTCGTTCCGGAACACCGACTATCGCGCGTTGTTGCGGCAGTGGCTTGACGGGACTCCTGAGGAATGGGGGTACCGCGAGGAGAACGCCATCGGCAAGGTCGGCGGGGCCGGGTTGCCGATGGGGTTCAACCGGACGCCGCATTACCGGAACGGGCTGCTGCTTCTCGGCGACGCCGGGGGGATGGTGAGTCCGTTCAACGGCGAGGGGATTTCGGCGGCGATGGAGTCGGCGCAGCTCGCGGCCGAGGCTGTGGTGCAGGCGCTCGCCCGGCCGGAGGGGCCGTCCCGGGAGCGGGCGTTGGAGGGGTATCCCCGTGCTGTCGGTGAGCTGATGGGCGGGTATTACCGGCTGGGGAACGTGTTCGCGAAGTTGATCGGGAAGCCGAAGATCATGCACGCGGCTACCAAGTACGGGTTGCGGGTCAACAAGATTCTTCCCTTGGTGTACAAGGGGCTTTCCGGGTGTTACGACGCTCGTGGGGGCGACGGCGTCGACCGGCTGATCGCGGCTCTCGCCCGCGTCACCCCCAGCCCGCGCTGACCTCAGCCTGGCTCGCGCTGCCGAGGTACGTGGGGGGAACTCTGCGGGAATCAGCGTCAATGCCAGGAACTTAAGGCGGCGCTGCAGGTGCGTTCGCCGTGTCCGCCGAGGTCGAAGGTCTCGTCTGGCCTGGGACGCGGGACGTGCGGGACGTGAGGGCCACCCTGAGGGAATCAGATTCCCTCAGGGTGGCCCTCACGTCCCGCAAGACACGGGCATATGAGTATAAATCGGGCATTTAGGCAGTGGTGGCGTCTCTTGCGGACGGTGAGCGGGACTGAGGCCACGCCGCTTAAGTTCCTGGCATTGGGAATCAGCGTCCCTCAGGTGGCCCTCACGAACCTCCGCCGGAACGAACCGCCGCCCCCTCGCTACCGAGAAACCCCCAATGTGGCGTTGGGTGCGTCAGATGCACCCAACGCCACATTGGGTGCGTGACATGCACCCAATGCCACCTTGGGGCGTCCGGGGCCGGGCGTGACGGGGCGTTCGGGGACCGGGTTTCGGGGTGGTACAGGCGTTCCGGGTCCGGAGCATTACCCGGCTGGAGCAATCGGTTGTCCGGCCGGTCAGTGTGATACGTCACAAGATCGAGTCGGGGCGGGGGCTCGGCGCGGTTCTTGAATTGGCCTTTACCGCTGGTCTCGCGAGTGCGGCCGGGGGTGGGCCTGGGGAACTGCCGGGTCAAGTTAGGGCCGCCTTAGTCCGCAACCCCTCGGGACAAGAGTGTGACTCACGTCCTACACTCCCCCCATGCTTTGTGAATCGCTTCACAACCGCGACTCGTCGCTTGTGAACTATTTCACAAGCAGGTGGTGGGTCGGACACGGGCCGTAAGGGCGCCCTGACCCTCGGCGGTGTGACCCAGCTCCCTTAGGGTGCGCAACCGAGAACTCGGACCACCACCCGAGAACAACCCGCAGCGGCGCGGAAAGGATGGCGAAGACCCCGTGCTGATGGTGCCCGTGCTGGCGCAGGCCGATCCCGGACCGGCGGCGCCCGGACTCAACGTGTATCTGCCGCTCGTTCTGCTTTTCGTGCTCGCGGCGGGGTTCGCCGTGTTCTCTGTGCTGCTCGGTCCGCTCGTCGGACCGAAGCGGTACAACCGCGCGAAGACCGCTGCCTACGAGTGCGGCATCGAACCGTCGCCGCAGCCGCTCGTCGGCGGCGGCCGGATGCCGGTGGCCTACTACATCACGGCCATGCTCTTCATCCTGTTCGACATCGAGATGGTGTTCCTCTACCCGTTCGCGGTGAACGCCAACGCACTCGGTGTCTTCGGCCTGGTGGAGATCGTGCTGTTCATCGTGACGGTCGGGTTCGCGTACGCCTACGTGTGGCGGCGCGGCGGCCTGGATTGGAACTGAACCCATGGGCCTCGAAGAAAAACTCCCCAACGGCATCCTTCTTGCCAGCCTCGAGGGACTGGTCAACTGGGCACGCAAGAACTCGCTGTGGCCCGCCACGTTCGGGCTCGCCTGCTGCGCGTTCGAGATGATGTCGGTCGGCGGTTCGCGCTACGACATCGCGCGGTTCGGCATGGAGCGGTTCTCCGCCACGCCGCGCCAGGCCGACCTGATGATCGTGGCCGGCCGGGTGACCCAGAAGATGGCCCCGGTCCTTCGCCAGATCTACGACCAGATGGCCGAGCCCAAGTGGGTCCTCTCGATGGGCGTCTGCGCGTCGTCCGGCGGGATGTTCAACAACTACGCCGTCGTGCAGGGCGTCGACCACATCGTGCCGGTCGACATGTACCTGCCGGGGTGCCCGCCGCGGCCGGAAATGCTGCTCGACGCGATCCTCAAGCTGCACGCCAAGATCCAGGACGAGCCGATCAACGCCCGCCGCGCCGCGATCCGCGCGGCCAGCGGGGCCCGTACCGAGCTGATCCCGTCCTCGATCAAGTACGCGAAGAAGTGAGCACCGGTGCCTGAGAACCCCGAAGAGACTCCCGAAACCGGCGGCCCGCAGTCCAGCGCGGAGCGGCCCGAAGCAGGCCTCGAAGCGCACGGCCCCGGCGCGGCCGAACCGGTCGTTGCCGGACGTGAGCGCAAGGGCATGTTCGGTGTCCGCGGCAGCGGGGACACCTCCGGTTACGGCGGCCTGCGGCTGCCCGCCTACAGCCCGCCGCCCGCGGAGCGCCCGTACGGCGGCTGGTTCGACGAGTTCGCCGACGAGTTCATGGCCGCCTTGGCGGACAACAAGATCCCGCCGACCGCGATCCTCCAGACCACTGTGGACCGCGGCGAGATCACCTTCTACGTCAGCCGCGAGCACCTCGTCGACATCGCGAAGGTCCTGCGCAACGACCCAGGCCTGCGGTTCGAAATGCTGCTGGCGGTCACCGGCGTCGACTACGGCGTGGACGTCCCGCAGCGGATGCACACGGTCTACGACTTCCTGTCGATGACCTACCGCCGCCGGATCCGGCTCGAAGTCACGATGGACATGGACAACCTGCACGTCCCGTCCCTCGTCCCGGTCTACCCGACGGCGGACTGGCACGAGCGCGAGGCCTACGACATGTTCGGCATCGTCTTCGACGGCCACCCCGGGCTCACCCGCATCTTCATGCCGGACGACTGGGACGGCCACCCCCAGCGCAAGGACTACCCGCTCGGCGGGATCCCGGTCGAATACAAGGGCGCGGAAATCCCGCCGCCAGACCAGCGGAGGTCGTACTCGTGACCAGCACCAACGAAACGACGGAAGCCGAGTACGCGGAAGTCCGGGACACCACCGAAGGCCCCGTCTACCACGTCTCCGGCGGGGACTGGGACGAAGTTCTCGGCGACGCCCAGCACGACGACCGCATGGTCATCAACATGGGCCCGCAGCACCCGTCGACGCACGGCGTGCTCCGGCTCGTGCTGGAGCTGGAAGGCGAGACGGTCACGCAGCTGCGCGCGGTCGTCGGCTACCTGCACACCGGCATCGAGAAGAGCGCGGAGTTCCGCAACTGGACCCAGGGCGTCACCTTCGTGACCCGCGCGGACTACCTCGCCCCGCTGTCCAACGAGATGTGCTACTGCCTCGGCGTCGAGAAACTGCTGGGCATCAAGGCCCCGCCGCGTGCGGAACTGCTGCGCGTGCTGCTCCTCGAGCTGAACCGGATCACCTCGCACCTGGTGTTCATCGCGACCGGTGGCATGGACCTCGGCGCCACCACCGCGATGACGCTCGGCTTCCGCGAGCGCGAAGAAGCCATGCACCTGCTGGAGTACCTGACCGGCCTGCGGATGAACCACGCGTTCATCCGTCCCGGCGGGCTCGCGCAGGACTTCCCCGAGGACTGGACGGAAAAGGTCCTCGACTTCTGCAAGCTCATGGACAAGCGGCTTCCGCTGTACGACAAGATGTTCACCGGTCAGCCGATCTGGCGGAACCGGCTCAAGGACGTCGGCGTGCTGCCGCTGGACGCGTGCCTCGAACTCGGCATCACCGGCCCGGTGCTGCGCGCCGCGGGCCTGCCGTGGGACCTGCGCAAGACCGAGCCGTACTCGCGCTACGACGAGATCGAATTCGACGTGCCGACCTCGACCGACGCGGACAGCTGGGCGCGGTACCTGCTGCGGCTCGAGGAGATCCACCAGAGCCTGCGGATCATGAAGCAGGTCGCGAAGATGGCCGAGCCGGGCCCGGTCATGGTGGAGGACAAGAAGATCGCCTGGCCCGCGCAGCTGTCCATCGGCAGCGACGGCATGGGCAACTCGCTCGGCCACGTCAAGAAGATCATGGGCCAGTCGATGGAATCCCTGATCCACCACTTCAAGCTCGTCACCGAGGGCTTCCACGTGCCGCCGGGCCAGGTCTACGCGCCGGTCGAATCGCCGCGCGGCGAGATCGGCGCGCACCTGGTGTCCGACGGCGGCACCCGCCCGCTGCGCGTGCACCTGCGGGAGCCGAGTTTCGTGAACATGCAGGCGATGCCCGCGATGGCCGAAGGCGGCCTGGTGGCCGACCTCGTCGTCGTGATCGCTTCGATCGACCCGGTTCTGGGGGGAGTTGACCGATGACGAACCCGACCGCAGTCCCGGAGCCGGGACCGCACGACGCGACGAAGACCTACGCGGCCGCGGGAGCCGACACCGACGTCGCCGCGATCGCGCCCGACCCGTCCGTCGCCGAGGGAATCCTCGCCGACACACCGGCCGCGGACGTCTTCGACGCCGACACGCACCGCGAGGCGAAGGAAATCATCGCCCGCTACCCGATGTCGCGTTCGGCGCTGCTGCCGATGCTGCACCTGGTGCAGTCGGTGCAGGGCTACGTGAGCCAGGAAGGCATCGCCTTCTGCGCGAAGCATCTCGACCTGACCGACGCCGAGGTCAGCGCGGTCGCGACGTTCTACACCATGTACAAGCGCCGCCCGTGCGGCGAGCACCTGGTGAGCGTCTGCACCAACACGCTGTGCGCGGCGCTCGGCGGCGACGACATCTACCAGAAGCTCCAGACGCACCTCGGTTCCGCGGAAAAGCCGCTGGGGCACGAGGAAACCGCGGGCACGCCGGGTGAACAGGGCTCGATCACCTTGGAGCACGCGGAATGTCTCGCCGCCTGCGACCTCGGTCCGGTCATCCAGGTGAACTACGAGTACTTCGACAACCAGACGCCGGACCAGGCGGTCGCGCTCGTGGACGCGTTGCAGGCAGGCAAAAAGCCCGCCCCGACGCGCGGTGCGGCGCTGACCGACTTCAAGGGCGCGGAGCGGCAGCTCGCCGGGTTCTGGCCCGAGGACGAGGCCGCGTACCGCAGTGCCGTGGACGGTCCGTCGCAAGCGGTCGAGACCTTGCGCGGCGCGCAGATCGCCGCTGACCGCGGCTGGTCCGCCCCCGGTGCACAGGATGTTCCGCTTCCTGAAGTGGAGAAGAAGTAATGGCTGATCCCATCACTCCGGTCCTCACGAAGCGCTGGCTGTCCCCGGAATCCTGGCGCATCGAAACGTACGAGGCGCTCGAGGGCTACACCGCGGCGCGCAAGGCGCTGGCCGCCACGCCCGAGCAGCTCGTGCAGGTGGTCAAGGACTCCGGTCTGCGCGGCCGCGGCGGCGCGGGCTTCCCGGCGGGCGTGAAGTGGTCGTTCATGCCGCCCAACGAGGACAAGCCGCACTACCTGGTGATCAACGCCGACGAGGGCGAACCCGGTACCTGCAAAGACATTCCGCTGATGATGGCGGACCCGCACTCGCTGATCGAGGGCTGCATCATCGCCTCGTACGCGATGCGGTCGCACCACTGCTTCATCTACGTCCGGGGCGAGGCGCTGCACTGCATCCGCCGGCTCAACGCGGCCGCGCGCGAGGCGTACGCAAAGGGCTACCTCGGCAAGAACATCTTCGGCTCCGGCTGGGACCTCGAGCTGACCGTGCACGCCGGGGCCGGCGCGTACATCTGCGGCGAGGAAACCGCGCTGCTGGACTCGCTCGAAGGCCGTCGCGGGCAGCCCCGGCTCAAGCCGCCGTTCCCCGCGGCCGCCGGTCTGTACGCCGCGCCGACGACGGTGAACAACGTCGAGACCATCGCGTCCGCGTCGTACATCATCAACGCCGGTTCGTCGTGGTTCCGCGAGATGGGCCGCGAAAAGTCGCCCGGTCCGAAGATCTACTCGATCTCCGGACACGTCGAGAAGCCCGGCCAGTACGAGTGCCCGCTCGGCACCACGCTGCGCGAGCTGCTGGAGCTGGCCGGCGGAATGAAGGACGGCATCCCGCTCAAGTTCTGGACGCCCGGCGGTTCGTCGACGCCGATGTTCACCGCCGAGCACCTCGACGTCCCGCTCGACTTCGAGGGCGCGGCCGAGGCCGGTTCGATGCTCGGCACCACCGCGGTGCAGGTCTTCAACGAGACCGTTTCGGTGCCGTGGGCGGTCATGAAGTGGACGCAGTTCTACGAGCACGAGTCCTGCGGCAAGTGCACGCCGTGCCGCGAGGGCACGTACTGGCTGGCGCAGATCCTGGAGCGGATGGTCGAGGGCCACGGCACCGAGGAGGACATCGACACCCTCCTCGACGTGTGCGACAACATCTTCGGCCGCTCGTTCTGCGCGCTCGGCGACGGCGCGGTGTCGCCGATCCAGAGCGGCATCAAGTACTTCCGGGACGAGTTCCTGGCCTTGTGTGAGAGCAACAAGCGAGAACTGGTGGGAGCGCAGGCATGACGATCGCCCCCGACAAGCCCGAAACGGCGGAAACGCCGGTCCCCGAGGGCTACGTCAAGCTGACCATCGACGGCGAAGAGGTCATCGCGCCCAAGGGCGAGCTGCTGATCCGCACCGCCGAACGGCTCGGCACCAGCATCCCTCGCTTCTGCGACCACCCGCTGCTCGACCCGGCGGGCGCGTGCCGCCAGTGCCTGGTCGAGGTCGAAATGGGCGGCCGTCCGATGCCGAAGCCGCAGGCCTCGTGCACGATGACGGTCGCCGACGGCATGGTGGTCAAGACGCAGCTCACCTCGCCGGTCGCGGACAAGGCGCAGCAGGGCGTGATGGAGCTGCTGCTCATCAACCACCCGCTGGACTGCCCGATCTGCGACAAGGGCGGCGAGTGCCCGCTGCAGAACCAGGCGCTCGCGCACGGCCGCGCGGAATCGCGGTTCGTGGACACCAAGCGCACGTTCCCGAAGCCGCTGCCGATCTCGTCGCAGGTGCTGCTGGACCGGGAACGCTGCGTGCTGTGCCAGCGCTGCACCCGGTTCTCCGACCAGGTCGCCGGCGACCCGTTCATCGCGCTGCTCGAACGCGGCGCGCACCAGCAGATCGGCACCGCGGAAACCGCCGACGTACTGGATCTGGCGTCGCGGACCACCGGCGGCGAACCGTTCCAGAGCTACTTCTCCGGCAACGTGATCCAGATCTGCCCGGTCGGCGCGCTCACCAGCGCGGCGTACCGGTTCCGGTCGCGGCCGTTCGACCTCGTCTCCTCGCCGAGCGTGTGCGAGCACTGCTCGTCCGGCTGCGCCGAGCGCACCGACTTCCGGCGCGGCAAGGTCCAGCGCAAGCTGGCGGGCGACGACCCGGAGGTGAACGAGGAATGGCTGTGCGACAAGGGCCGGTTCGCGTTCCGCTACGTGCATGCCGGTGACCGGATCCGCCGTCCGCTCGTCCGCAACGCCGACGGTGAGCTGGAGGAAGCGTCCTGGACCGACGCGCTCCGGACCGCCGCGGAAGGCTTGCTGAAGGCCCGCGAGGGCAAGGGCGGCGCGGTGCTCACCGGCGGCAGGCTGACTGTCGAGGACGCCTACGCGTACTCGAAGTTCGCCCGGATCGCCTTGCGCACCAACGACATCGACTTCCGCACCCGCGCGCACTCGGACGAGGAGCTCGCGTTCCTCGGGTCGACGGTCGTGGGCACCACGCCGGAAACCGGCGTGACGTTCGGCGAGATCGAACGGGCCAAGACGGTGCTGTGCGTGGCGTTCGAGCCCGAGGACGAAGCGCCGATCGTGTTCCTGCGGCTGCGCAAGGCGGCCCGCAAGAACCGCACCCGCGTCGTCCACTTGGGACAGTGGACGACCTCCTCGGTGCGCAAGACCTTCGGCGAACTGCTGGCCTGCGTCCCCGGCGGCGAAGCGGCCGCGGTGGACGGCATCGCGCAGCACGCGGCCGACGTCGACGCGGCGCTCAGCGGCGAGGGCGCGGTGATCCTGGTCGGCGAGCGGGCCGCGGAAATCCCCGGCCTGTTCTCCGCGCTGGTGCGGCTCACCGCTCGCACCGGAGCCCGGCTGGCGTGGATCCCGCGCCGCGCGGGCGACCGGGGCGCGCTCGAAACCGGTTGTGTGCCCACGCTTCTGCCGGGCGGCCGCTCGGTCGCCGATGCGGCGGCCCGCGCCGAGGTCGGCAAGCAGTGGGGCGCCGAGCTTCCGGCCGAACCGGGCCGCGACGTCACCGGCATCCTCCAGGCCGCTTCCGGTGGACAGCTGGACGCGCTGGTGGTCGGCGGCGTGGACCCGAACGACCTGCCCGACCCGGACCTGGCCCGCCGCGCGCTCGACAACGCCGGGTTCGTGGTCAGCCTGGAACTGCGGGCGAGCGAGGTCACCGAACGGGCCGACGTGGTCCTGCCGATCGCCCCGGCGGTCGAGAAGTCCGGCAGCTACCTCAACTGGGAGGGCCGCCGCCGCGAGTTCGACACCACGCTGGAGGGCACCGGTTCCCTTTCCGACGGCCGCGTGCTCGACACCCTGGCCGTCGAAATGGACGCCGACCTGTTCACCCAGACCCCGGCCGCCGCCGCGGGCGACTTCGCGAAGCTCGCGCCGGTCGCCGCCTCGGTGGCCGCGCCGTCGGTCGCCGCCGCGGCGGCCCCGGTCCCGAACGGCAAGGCAGTGCTCGCCACCTGGCGGCAGCTGATCGACAACGGCTCGCTGCAGGACGACGAACCGCACCTCAAGGGCACCCAGCGGCCGCCGGTCGCCCGGCTTTCGGCGAAGACCGCCGAGGGCCTGGGCGGAACGGTCCGGGTGTCGAACGAGCGCGGGTCGATCACCCTGCCGGTCGAGGTCGCCGACCTGCCGGACGGCGTGGTGTGGCTGCCCGGCAACTCCGACGGCTCGGCCGTCCGCGCCGCACTCGCCGCCGGACACGGCGCGCTCGTGCAGATCTCCGGAGGTGACCAGTGAGCCCGCAGCTCACGCAGTTCCTCGCCGCGTACCCGGACGCCGCGGAACGGGCTCGGCTCATCGCCGACGACCCGTGGTGGCTCGTCCTGATCAAGGCGGTCGTGGTCCTGTTGATCGGGCCGGTCCTGACGATCTTCCTGATCGTGTGGGAGCGCAAGGCGATCGGCCGGATGCAGAACCGGCCCGGCCCCAACCGGGTCGGCCCCGGCGGCTACCTGCAGTCGCTCGCCGACGCGATCAAGCTCCCGTTCAAGGAGCAGATCATCCCGGACACCGCCGACCGCAAGGTGTACTTCCTCGCGCCGGTGCTGTCCGCGGTCCCCGCGCTGATCGCGCTGTCGGCCATCCCGTTCGGCCCGGTCGTCTCGATCTTCGGGCACCGGACGGTGCTGCAGCTGATGGACCTGCCAGTCGGCGTGCTGGTGATCCTCGCCTGCTCGTCGGTCGGCGTGTACGGCATCGTGCTGGCGGGCTGGGCTTCCGGTTCGCCGTACCCGCTGTTCGGCGGCATGCGCTCGGCGGCGCAGGTGATCTCCTACGAGATCGCGATGGGCCTCTCGATCGTCGCGGTGATCCTGTACTCCGGTTCGCTGCAGACGTCGGAAATCGTGCAGGCGCAGTCGCACGGCTGGTACTTCTACATGCTCATCCCGAGCTTCGTGATCTACGTGATCTCGATGGTCGGCGAGACGAACCGCGCGCCGTTCGACCTCCCGGAGGCCGAATCCGAGCTGGTCGGCGGCTTCCACACCGAGTACAGCTCGATGAAGTTCGCGATGTTCTTCCTCGCCGAGTACGTCAACATGGTGATCGTCTCCGCGTTCTGCACCACGCTGTTCCTCGGCGGCTGGCGGTTCCCGTTCGTCGGCGACGATTCGGCGCTGAACCAGAACTGGTGGCCGGTCCTCTGGTTCTTCGCCAAGACGTTCATCCTGCTGTTCGGCTTCATCTGGCTGCGCGGCACGCTGCCGCGGCTGCGCTACGACCAGTTCATGCGGCTGGGCTGGAAGGTCCTGGTCCCGGTCAACCTGGTGTGGATCGTGGTCGTGGTCGCGATCAAGACGGTCCAGTGGAGCTGGCCGCAGATCCTCGTCGGCGTCGGCATCGTGCTGGTGGTGCTCGTGCTGCTGAGCCTCGCGCTGCCGGACAAGAAGCTGCCCGAATCGGATTACGTGGACCTGGCCGGAAGCGGCTACCCGCTGCCGCCGCTCGACCTGCGGGTCCCGGACGCGACGCCGCGGCAGAAGGCGCTGGCCAAGGCGGAGGCGAAGGCCGCGCGGCGCAAGCCGGCCGGCGTCACCGCGGCGGCCGCACAGGAAGGAACAGAAGATGGCGGCAACTGACTTCCTCAATCCCATCAAGGGATTCGGCGTCACCTTCGGGATGATGTTCAAGAAGGTCGCGACCGAGGAGTACCCCGAGGCAGGCGCCCCGGCCGCGCCCCGCTACCACGGCCGCCACCAGCTCAACCGGCATCCGGACGGGCTGGAGAAGTGCGTCGGCTGCGAGCTGTGCGCGTGGGCGTGCCCGGCGGACGCGATCTTCGTCGAGGGCGGCAACAACACCGAAGAGGCGCGGTACTCGCCCGGCGAGCGTTACGGCGCGGACTACCAGATCAACTACCTGCGCTGCATCGGCTGCGGCCTGTGCATCGAGGCGTGCCCGACGCGGTCGCTGACCATGACCAACTTCTACGAGCTGGCCGACGACGACCGGCAGCGGCTCATCTACACCAAGGAAGACCTGCTCGCCCCGCTGCTGCCGGGCATGGAGCAGCCGCCGCACCCGATGCGGCTCGGCGACAACGAGCAGGACTACTACGTGAACGGTCCCGAGCTGGCCGCGAACGCGCAGCAGCAGGAGGCGAAGAAGTGATCGCCGCCCTTCTCGCGCAGGCGCCGGCGTCCGGCGTCGACGCGTCCGTGACGACCGGCGAGGCCATCGCGTTCTGGATCCTCGGCCCGCTCTCGCTGCTGGGCGCGCTCGGGATGATCTTCTCCCGCAACGCCGTGCACTCGGCGCTGTGGCTGGTGCTCACGATGCTGACGCTCGGCGCGCTGTACATGACGCAGTCCGCGCCGTTCCTCGGGTTCACCCAGATCATCGTCTACACCGGCGCGATCATGATGCTGTTCCTGTTCGTGCTGATGCTGGTCGGCCGGGACAGCTCGGACTCGGTGGTCGAAGTCCTTCGCGGGCAACGGCTCGCCGCCGGGGTGCTCGGCATCGGGCTCGCCGCCCTGATCGCCGCGGGCGTGTTCCGCGCGATGGTGAACGTGACCCCGGCGAAGCCGCTCGACCCGTACCAGCAGACCGGCGGCGGCCCCGGCGGTCTCGGCAGGCTGATCTTCACCCAGTACCTGTTCCCGTTCGAGCTCACCTCGGCGCTGCTGATCACCGCCGCGCTCGGCGCGATGGTGCTGGCCTTCACCGGCCGCAGCGGCAAGAGCAAGCTCTCCCAGCGCGAACTGGTCAAGCTGCGCTTCCGCGGCGAGCACGACCGCCCGTCGCCGCTGCCCGGCCCCGGCGTCTTCGCCACCGCCAGTTCGGTGTCGACCCCGGCGCTGCTGCCGGACGGTTCGGTCGCGCCGGAGTCGCTGTCGGAGATCATCGAATCCACCTCGGCGATCCGGCTCATGCGCGAGCGCAAGCTCATCGCGGACGAGGGCCCCAAGCCCGACGCGCACGCACTGGTCGGCGGCGTCGACAAGGCCGAGCCCGCCGAGGAAGAAGAAGGGGAAGGAAAGTGACCCCGAGCTATTACTTGCTGCTGTCCGCGCTGCTGTTCTGCATCGGCGCGGTGGGCGTGCTGGTCCGCCGCAACGCGATCGTCGTGTTCATGTGCATCGAGCTGATGCTGAACGCGGTGAACCTGACCCTGGTCACCTTCGCCCGCATCAACGGCGGGCTGCACGGCCAGGTGATGGCGTTCTTCGTGATGGTCGTCGCGGCCGCCGAAGTCGTGGTGGGGTTGGCGATCATCATGGCGATCTTCCGCACCCGCCGCTCGGCCTCGGTCGACGACACGAACCTGCTGAAGTACTGAGGGAGACGACCGAGTGACCGCATCATCGTGGCTGCTGGTGGCCCTTCCCGCCCTCGGCGCCCTCGTCCTGCTCCTATCCGGGAAACGCGCGAAAGCGTGGGGGCACCTGCTCGGCTGTGCCACCGTCACGCTCGCCTTCGTGTACGCCGTGATCCTGTTCTTCTCCACCGACAGCGGCTCGGTCACCGACACCAAGGTCTACTCCTGGATCCCGGTGACCCAGCTGCAAGTGGACTTCGGGCTGCGCATCGACGCGCTGTCGCTGACGTTCGTGCTGCTGATCACCGGCGTCGGCATGCTGATCCACTTCTATTCGATCGGCTACATGGCCGACGACGAGGGCCGGTACCGCTTCTTCGCGTACCTGAACCTGTTCGTCGCCTCGATGCTGATCCTGGTGCTGGGCAACAGCTTCGTGACGCTGTACCTCGGCTGGGAGGGCGTGGGCCTCGCCTCGTACCTGCTGATCGGCTGGTATCAGAACCGCCCGTCCGCGGCGACCGCGGCGAAGAAGGCGTTCCTGATGAACCGCGTCGGCGACGTCGGGCTCGCGCTGGCGATCTTCCTGATGTTCAAGTACGTCGGGTCGACTGGCTACGCGCAGGTCTTCGAGGGCGTCGCGCAGGGCAAGATCCCGCCGGGCGCGATCACCGCCATCGCGATCCTGCTGCTGCTGGGCGCCTGCGGTAAGTCGGGCCAGTTCCCGCTGCAGGCGTGGCTGCCGGACGCGATGGAAGGCCCCACTCCGGTGTCGGCGCTCATCCACGCGGCGACGATGGTCACCGCGGGCGTGTACCTGGTGGCCCGCTCCAACGTCATCTTCACCGCGACGCCGGACGGACGGCTGGTCGTCACCCTGGTCGGTGCGGTCACGCTGCTGCTCGGGTGCGTCGTCGGCTGTGCCTACGACGACATCAAGAAGGTGCTCGCGTATTCGACGGTCAGCCAGATCGGCTACATGATGCTGGCGGTCGGCCTCGGGCCGGGCATTTACGCGCTCGGCATCATGCACCTGGTGGCGCACGGCTTCTTCAAGGCCGGACTGTTCCTCGGGGCCGGTTCGGTCATGCACGGCATGAACGACGAGGTCGACATGCGCAAGTTCGGCGGCCTCGCCAAGCGGATGCCGATCACCTTCGTCACCTTCGGCCTCGGCTACCTGGCGATCATCGGCTTCCCGTTCCTCACCGGGTACTACACGAAGGACGCGATCATCGAGGCGGCGTTCGGCCAGGAAGGCTGGCGCGGCTGGGCTTTCGGCCTCGCGACGGTGATCGGCGCCGGGCTCACCGCGTTCTACATGACGCGGCTGATGATGATGACCTTCTTCGGCAAGGAACGCTGGAAGGACATCAAGTCCTCGGACGGACGCGACTTCCACCCGCACGAGTCCAAGCCGGTCATGTGGATCCCGATGGCGATCCTGGCGGTCGGTTCGGTCGGCGCGGGCGCGTTCTTCGCGATCGGCGACCGGTTCGTCGACTGGCTGGCCCCGGTGGTCGGCAAGTTCGAGGAGGCCGAGCACACCCCGATCCCGTCGTGGACGGTCCCGGCGGCGACGCTGGTGCTGGCCGCGCTCGGCGTGCTGCTGGCGGTCTGGCTGTTCCGCCCGTCGCGCGACGTTCCGCTCGAGAAGCCCGAGCGGGTGTCCTGGCCGGTCCGCGCGGCGCGCAAGGACCTGTACGGCAACGCGCTCAACGAAACCCTGGTCGCCCGTCCGGGCACCTGGCTGGCGCGGGCGCTGGTGTACGTGGACAACCGCGGCGTCGACGGCGCGGTGAACGGCCTCGCCGCGGCGCTCGGCGGCGGGTCCGGGCGGCTGCGCCGGACGCAGACCGGATTCGTGCGCTCCTACGCACTGTCCATGCTCGGCGGCACGTTCCTGCTTCTCGCGGCCCTTCTGCTGGTGAGGTTCTCCTGACATGACTTGGCTTCTGGCGCTCATCCTGCTGCCGCTGGCCGGCTCGCTGGTGCTGGCGTTCCTCAAGGGGAACGACCGGGCCGCGGTCGCCACGGCGCTCGCCGTGTCCATTGTGGAGTTCCTGCTGATCATCCCGTTCTGGGCGAGTTACTCGCCCTCGGGCGAGCGCATCCAGCAGGCCACCACGATGGACTGGATCCCGAACTTCGGCATCCACATCTCGTTCGGCACCGACGGCATCTCGCTCATCATGATCGCGGTGATCGCGCTCCTGGTGCCGATCGTCGTCGGCGCGCTCGGGCTCACCGACAAACTGCCCGCGGGCCGCAGCGCGGGCGGGTTCCTGTCGCTGATCCTGCTGCAGGAGGCGATCACGATCGGCGTCTTCGCGGCGACCGACGTGTTCCTCTTCTACGTGCTGTTCGAGATCATGCTGATCCCGATGTACTTCCTGATCGGCGGCTACGGCGGCGCGAACCGGCAGTACGCGGCGGTGAAGTTCTTCCTGTACTCGTTCCTCGGCGGCCTGATCATGCTGGCGTCGGCGATCGGGGCGTACTCGCTGGCCTCGGACAAGCTCGGCAAGGGCACGTTCGACTGGGCCACGCTGGTGACGGTCGTGCGCGACGCGCCGACCGGCACGCAGATCTGGCTGTTCCTCGGCTTCTTCCTCGCGTTCGCGATCAAGGCCCCGCTGGTCCCGTTCCACACCTGGCTGCCGGACGCCGCCGGCCAGGCCCCGATCGGTGTCGCGGTGCTGCTCGTCGGCGTGCTCGACAAGGTCGGCACGTTCGGGTTCCTGCGGTACTGCCTGCCGATGTTCCCGGAGGGCAGCAAGGCGCTCGCGCCGCTGGTGCTGATCCTGTCGGTGATCGGCGTGCTGTACGGCTCGATCCTCGCGGCGGGGCAGCGCGACATGAAGCGGTTCATCGCCTACGTGTCGATCGCCCACTTCGGGTTCATCGCGCTGGGCATCTTCACCTTCAACGAGCAGGCGATGGTCGGCTCGGTGTCGTACATGCTGAACCACAGCCTGTCGACCGGGATGCTGATCGTGGTGATCGGCCTGATCGTGATGCGCGGCGGGTCGAGCAAGATCTCGGACTACGGCGGCATGGCGAAGGTGACCCCGCTGCTCGGCGGAATGCTGTTGCTGGCCGGTCTTTCCGCGCTGTCGCTGCCGGGAACCAACTCGTTCGTCAGCGAGTTCCTCGTGCTGCTGGGGTCCTTTGTGGACCAGCCGGTGTACACGATCCTCGCGACCGTGGGCATGGTGCTCGCCGCGGCGTACGTGCTGTGGCTGTACCAGCGGATCATGCAAGGCCCGGTCCGCGGCGACGCTCTCGTGGGCGTCGGCGGGGGCCCGGGCACCGCGATCGCGCCGGAACTCGGCGCTCGCAAGGCCATTACCGACCTGGGCAAACGCGAGATCGCGATCCTCGCGCCCCTGGTCATACTGATCATCGGACTGGGCTTCTATCCCAAGCCGATGCTCGACACGATCACCCCGTCGGTGCAGGCGACGCTGTCTGCCGTGCAGGGAGGCAAGTAAACCGTGCTCGACATGTTCCTGGCGCAAGCGCCGGCAGCGCCGCTGGAAGTGCCTTCGGTCGATTACGCGGCCGTGCTGCCGATGCTGATCGTCTTCGGCGTCGCGTGCATCGGCGTGCTGGTGGAAGCGTTCGCGCCGAAGGCCACGCGGTGGGGGATCCAGGTGACGATCTCCCTCGTCGCGATCCTCGCCGCGGGGGTTTCGCTGATCCTGTACGCGACCGGTTCTTCCTCCTCGAAGGCCGGTACGACGACGTTCTCCGGCTCGATCTCGGTGGACCGGCCGTCGCTGTTCCTGTGGGGCACGCTGCTGCTGCTCGGCCTGGGCGCGGTCTTCCTGATCGCGGACCGGAAGGTCGAGGCGGGCGGCGCGTTCGTGGCTCAGGCGGCGATCCGGCCCGGTACGGTCCAGGACCGCGCGCAGTCGGCTACTACGTCGCAGACCGAGGTCTTTCCGCTGACGCTCTTCGCGCTCGGCGGGATGATGACGTTCTGCGCGGCGAATGATCTGCTGACGATGTTCATCGCGTTGGAAGTGCTGTCGCTGCCGCTGTATCTGATGTGCGGGCTGGCTCGGCGGCGTCGGCTGATCTCGCAGGAAGCGGCGGTCAAGTACTTCCTGCTGGGGGCGTTCTCGTCGGCGTTCTTCCTTTACGGGCTGGCGTTGCTGTACGGGTACGCGGACTCGGTGAAGCTGGCTGACATCGCGCACGCGGCTGCTGGGTCGGATCGGTCGGACACGCTGTTGTTCGCTGGTCTTGGCTTGCTTGTGGTGGGTCTGCTGTTCAAGGGTTCGGTGGGGCCGTTCCACACGTGGACGCCGGACGTCTACCAGGGTGCGCCTACGCCGGTTACCGGGTTTATGGCTGCCTGTACGAAGGTCGCTGCGTTTGGTGCCATCCTGCGCGTGCTCAGTGTCGGGTTTTCCTCGACTAGCTGGGAATGGCGCGGGGTTATGTGGGCCGTGGCCATTATTTCGATGGCGCTCGGGGCGATTCTCGGGCTGACGCAGACGGATGTTAAGCGGATGATCGCTTACTCGTCGGTGGCGCACGCTGGGTTCTTGCTTGTCGGTGCTATTGCGATGACTGAGGACGGGCTTTCCAGCACGTTGTTCTATCTGCTGGCGTATGGGTTTACTACGTTGGCTGCGTTTGGGGTTGTTTCCCTGGTGCGGGATTCCAGTGGGGAGGCTACGCATCTCTCCGCTTGGGCTGGGTTGGCTAAGCGGTCGCCGTTGTTGGCTGGGGTGTTTACGTTCCTCTTGCTGGCGTTGGCTGGGATTCCGTTGACTAGTGGGTTTGTCGGGAAGTTCGTGGTGTTCTCGGCGGCGTTGTCGGATGGGATGGCGCCGTTGGTGGTTGTCGCGCTGGTGTTTAGCGCGGTGGCTGCGTTCTTCTATTTGCGGGTTATTGTTTTGATGTATTTCTCCGAGCCTGCTGCTGATGGGCCTACGGTGACTGTGCCGGGTGGGTTTACTACTGCGGCTATTGCGTTGGGTGTTGTGGTTACGTTGGTGCTTGGGGTTCTTCCGGCCTTTGCGTTGGACTGGGCTGGGGCTGGGGGGTTTGCTTCTTAGGGGTGGGTTTGGCGGCTCGTCGCCTGGCGGCGACATTGCGCCCTGAGTGGTTGCGTGGGCACCCCGATTTTTGATTGTCACTACGGCGCGGGGGTGCTTGTCAAGGCGGGAAAGATGCCTTGACAAGCACCCCCGCGCCGTGTTTTTGGCGTCGTATCGGGGGTGGGGGAGGTGTGGGTGCCTTGCTTTGGGTGCATCGGCTGCGGTTTGGGGTGGGGCGGGCTTGCGTCCCAATGTGGGGTTGGCTGCGGTTTGGGGTGGGGCGGCTTGCGTCCCAAGGCGGGGATGGGTGCGGGGGATGCGGTTTGTGGTGGTGCGCGCGGGGGTTCGCACGTGGAGCGTGCGTGGGTGCCGGGCGGCGCTGCCTCTTTCGCTCGCTGCGCCGTGGGGGCTAGCGCCCCAATGTGGCATTGGGTGCGTGTGACGCAACGAATGCCACATTGGGTGCGTGGGATGCACCCAATGCCGCATTGGGTGCATCGCGGTGCGGGGCGCGCGGTGCGGGGGCCCGGGTTGTGGGGCGTGAGGGGAACCCTGGGGGAATCTGGTTCCGTGAGGGTTCCCCTCATTCGCTTCAGGGAGTGGGAGCGCAGGCGGTGTGGCCGACGGTGACCGATCCCGAGGCGCCCGAGGCGGGGGCGAAGTCGATGCGCAGCATGGTCAGGGTCATGCTTCCGTCGCCGGGCAGCGTTTGGATGTTGAAGACCGCGTTCGCCAGCAGCGTGCCGTCCGATTTCGTCAGCGGCTTCGTGTAGTTCGCGGGGAGTGGCGAGGGCAGGCCGCTGATTCCGGTCAGGCCGCTCAGGGTCCAGTTCGCGTTCGTGCCGCTTTGGGTGGCCTTGCAGGTCACGGTGTACGACGAGATGCGGATTCGTTTGCCGCCGGAGCTCACCAGGGCGGACAGTTCGAAGTTGTTTCCGGTCGCCGTCGACGTGGTGGTGGTGACGTCGTTCGCCGGGTCGGTGACCTCCGTTGTGCAGGAGGACGTGCCGCCGCCGAAGCGGACGCCTGGTTGCGACACCGCTGCTGCGGAGGCGCTGGTCGGGCCTTCTACGGCGCACGGGGCTTGCGTCGGGATGGAGATGGTGGTTCCGGACTTCGTGAAGTTCGCGTTGCCGATGTCGGCGATTCCGGCCGGGCTGTCCGCGACGGCGGTGCCGGCGGTGGCGAGCAAGCCGGCGGTGGCCAGGGCTGCTCCGGCCAGTGCGGTGCGCTTGATGATCATGTCGGGTCTCCTCGGCTGTGTTGCTCCCTCTCCCGACTATCCGCAGGTCCGAATCGCCCGTTGCGTCCTCGGGCGGCGATCACCCGTCCGGGAGCGCGGATCAACCCGTTCGTGGCGTCGCGGGCATCAGGGGCGGCAGTGTCGCGTTCGTCACCGTTTCCGCAGGACAGCGGGTAAAGGCAGGCCGCGGGGCAACCACTACCCTGAAGGGGGTAACCGACTGGCGAAGAGCGCCATGAGAGAGCGGAGCCGACGTGTCTGTGTCTTCACCACCTCCGGGGGCGGCCCGGGATGGCGCTGTAGAGGACCTGCGCGCGACCGTCGGGCTGCAGATCCAGGACGAGCCGTTGCTGCGCGCCATCGCGGGCGGGCTGGCGGACGTCGAGACGATGCTGCGGGACGTCGTGAAGAGTGACGTGCCCGCTGTGCACGACGCGGCGTTGCACCTGGTCGAGGCGGGGGGCAAACGTTTTCGTCCGCTGTTCACGCTGCTGTCGGCGCAGTTCGGGCCGAAGCAGGGCGAGCAGGTGCTGATCGCTGCTGCCGCGGTCGAGTTGGTGCACCTCGCGACGTTGTATCACGACGACGTCATGGACGAGGCGACCATGCGGCGCGGCGCGGAGAGCGTCAACTCGCGCTGGGACAACACGGTCGCGATCCTCACCGGTGACTACCTCTTCGCGCACGCCTCCCGGCTCGTCGCCGACCTCGGCACGGACGCCGCGCGGATCATCGCCGAGACGTTCGGCGAGCTGGTCAGCGGGCAGATGCGGGAGACCGTCGGTCCCGGCCCTGGCGACGATCCGGTCGAGCACTACCTCACCGTCATCGCGCAGAAGACCGGGTCGCTGATCGCGACGTCCGGACGCTTCGGCGGCATGATGTCCGGTGCGGCCGAGGAGCACATCCAGGCGCTGCGCCGCTTCGGCGACATCATCGGCGCGGCCTTCCAGATCTCCGACGACGTCATCGACATCGCGTCGCCCTCGGTCGAGCTGGGCAAGGCGCAAGGCACTGACCTGCGGGAAGGCGTTCGCACGCTGCCGATGCTGTACGCGCTGGCCGATCCGGGCACCGACCCGCGGCTCGTCGAGCTGCTCGCCGGCCCCATCACCGACGACGACCTGGTGGCCGAGGCGCTCGAGCTGCTGCGCCGTTCCAGTGGCCTCGAACGCGCGCGTGAAACCCTTTCCGACTACGCTTCCCGAGCACGTGCCGAGCTCGCCTCGCTGCCCGCTTCCCCTGCGCGCGACGCTTGCGAGTCGGTCGCCGACTACCTGGTCGCGCGAACGTTCTAAAAGGGGCGAGAAATGTCCATTTTCGGGCAGGTGTGGCTCTGGAGCCTGCTGGCCTTCATTGTCGGCGCGGTCATCGCCTGGCTGGTGCTGGCGCGTCCGGCGCGCAAACGGGTGCGCGAACTGGAAACGGAACTGGCGAGCGCACACGCCGACACGGCCCGCGCCGCGGCCAGCACGCCCGCGCGCACTGCGGTGCCGCCGCCCGCGGAGGACTGGACCAGAGACCGCCGCGAGCACGCTCCGACGGAAGTCATCCAGGCGACGAGCGCCTTCGAGCCGGAAGCCGAGTACGACGCGGAATACCGCACGGCGCCGGAACCGGCCGTTGCTTCTGCCGCGGACACCGCGGAAGCGCCGGAGGACGACGTCGACGAGGCGTTCGCGCAGGCCGAGGCTCGCGAACACCAAGCGGCGAACGGGCTTTTCGACAGTGCCCCGGCCGAGAGCGCTCCGGAAGACTCCGGTTCGGCCTACCGCGCCGCGGCCACCGAGTACCTGCAGCCGGTCGACACCGGTTCGCACCGCATCGCGGAACCGGCCGAGGACCACGACAGCGGCTACCACCGCGTCGCAGAACCCGCCGACGAGCATGACAGCGGCTACCACCGCGGCGCGGAGTCGGCGGACAAGCACGACAGCGGTTACCACCGGATGCCGGAACCGGCCGATGTTCCCGCGGCGGATCACTCCGAGAGTCCCGTCGAAGAGGAGCCGAGCCGGCATCTCGCCGAACCGGCGGACGGTCTGTCCTCTTTGGAGCGACGGCTCGACCCGACTCCGTTGGACAGCACGGCTTCGGAGTCCGAGCCGGTCTCGCTGTTCCGTCCGGGCCCGGGCCGCGCGCCCGAACCGGAACCGGACTGGTTCAACCAGCCGGAAGCGGCGCAGCGGTCGCCGTTCGAGGAACCCGCCGAACCGGTGGAGTCGGCCGTCGGTCACCTCGAAGAGGATTCGTCGACCGATCACCTGATCCCGAGCGTCGAGCCCGTCGCCGCTGAGTCCACAGAGGACACCGCGGAAGGCAGCCAGGGTTTGCCGAAGCGGCAGCGCCGTGAATCCCCGCGTGGCGGTTTCGATCCGCCGCGGCCGATCCAGCCGTCGATGCGCCCGGTGGAGCGCCGCGAACCGGATCTCGCCGGCGGACACAGCGGTTCGTTGTTCGAGCCGTCCGTGCAACCGAATCAGGCCGCGATGGCCGCTCCGGAACCTCCGCCCGCACGGCAGACCGCGGACGACGCGGTGCCGCCGGGACCGTTCGGACCCGGTTCGGCGATGCCGCGTCCGGGCGGCGGTCGTCCGGCGGAGGGTTTCACCGTGAAGGCGAGCGTGACGGCGTTGCGGTATTGCGGGGAGGATTCGCCGCAGTTCCCGAAGATGGTGGCTGAGGTGTGGTTCCGCAGCGCCGCCGATGCTGAGCGGGTCGGGTTCCGTCCGCTGCACTGAGTCCACATAAGACAAAGGCCGCCACTCCCGATCTCGGGAATGGCGGCCTCTGTCTTATGTGGACTATGCGACGGTCCAGGTGTCCTTGCCTCGCAACAAGCCCTGCAGGTCCGGCTTTCGTGCTTCGCGCGCCTGCTCGACCTGGGCCCGTGCGGCGTCGTCGTACGTGGGGCGTTCGACCTGGCGCAGGATGCCCGTCGGGACGTGGTTCAGGTTCTGGTCGCCGAGGCGGGAAAGCGCGAAGGCGTACGACGTGTCCGCGATCGACGGGTCGTGCACCACCAGGTTTTCCTCGCCGATCTCGGCGACCTTGCCGACGTCCAGGCCGCCCCAGTCGCCGCGGCGGACGCCGAATTCGGCTTCCGGGCCGAAGCGGATCGGTTCGCCCGCGCGCAGCGGGATGAGCCGAGATGCGGCTTCGTCCTTGTCCTTCAGCACATCGAACGCGCCGTCGTTGAAGATCGGGCAGTTCTGGTAGATCTCCACCAGCGCCGAACCGCGGTGTTTCGCCGCCGCTTCAAGGACTTCGGTGAGGCCCTTGCGGTCGGAGTCCATCGCGCGGCCCACGAACGACGCTTCCGCGCCGATCGCCAGCGACAGCGGGTTGAACGGCGTGTCCAGCGAACCCATCGGGGTCGACTTGGTGACCATGCCCTGGCCGGACGTCGGCGAGTACTGGCCCTTGGTCAGCCCGTAGATCCGGTTGTTGAACAGCAGGATCTTGATGTTCACGTTGCGCCGCAACGCGTGGATCAGGTGGTTGCCGCCGATGGACAGCGCGTCGCCGTCGCCGGTGACGACCCACACCGACAGGTCGGGGCGCGTGGTGGCGAGCCCGGTCGCGATCGACGGCGCGCGGCCGTGGATCGAGTGCATGCCGTAGGTGTTGAGGTAGTACGGGAACCGCGACGAGCAGCCGATGCCGGAGATGAAGACGATGTTCTCGCGCTTCAGCCCGAGCGTCGGCAGGAACGACTGCACGGCGTTGAGCACCACGTAGTCGCCGCACCCGGGGCACCAGCGCACTTCCTGGTCGGACTTGTAGTCCTTGGCCTTCTGCGGTTCGTCGGTGGTCGGCACCAGGTCGATGCCGCCCAACTGCGGCAGCCCGAGATCGATGGCGGTCACTTGACGCCCTCCGGAACGAGGTTGGCGATGATGTCGGCGAACACGTTCTGCAGTTCCTCGGCCTTGAACGGCAGGCCGGCGACCTTGGTGTAGGAGTGCACGTCCACCAGGTACTTCGCCCGCAGCAGCAGGGCGAGCTGGCCGAGGTTCATCTCCGGGACGACGACCCGGTCGTAGCGGGCCAGCACCTCGCCGAGGTTGTGCGGCAACGGGTTGAGGTGCCGCAGGTGCGCCTGCGCGATCGGCATCCCGAGCTTGCGCACCCGGCGGCAGGCCGCGCCGATCGGGCCGTAGGACGAACCCCAGCCCAGCGCCAGCACGCGCGCCTCGCCGGACGGGTCGTCGACCTCGAGGTCCGGCACGTCGATGCCGTCGACCTTCGCCTGGCGCAGCCGCACCATCTTGTCGTGGTTGTCCGGGTCGTAGGAGATGTGCCCGGTGCCGTCGGCCTTCTCCAGCCCGCCGATGCGGTGCTGCAGCCCGGGCGTGCCCGGGATCGCCCACGCCCGCGCGAGCGTCTCCGGATCGCGCACGTACGGCCAGAACTCGCCGGACCCGTTGTCGGAGTTGGGTTCCGACGCGAATTCCACGCGCAGGTCCGGCAGGTCCTCGACATTCGGGACCAGCCACGGTTCGGACCCGTTGGCGATCGCGCCGTCGGACAGCAGCAGCACCGGCGTGCGGTACTTCAGCGCGATCCGGGTGGCCTCGATCGCCGCGTCGAAACAGTCGGCGGGCGAGAGCGGCGCGACGATCGGCACCGGCGATTCGCCGTTGCGGCCGAACATCGCCTGCAGCAGGTCGGCCTGCTCGGTCTTGGTCGGCAGGCCGGTGGACGGCCCGCCGCGCTGCACGTCGATGATCACCAGCGGCAGTTCGGTCATCACGCCGAGGCCGATGGTCTCCGACTTGAGCGCGACGCCGGGGCCGGACGTGGACGTGATGCCCAGCGCCCCGCCGTAGGACGCGCCGAGCGCGGCCCCGATGCCCGCGATCTCGTCCTCGGCCTGGAATGTGATGATGCCGTAGTTCTTGTGCTTGGACAGTTCGTGCAGCACGTCCGAGGCCGGGGTGATCGGGTACGTGCCGAGCAGGATCTGCAGCCCGGACTGCTGTCCGGCGGCCACGATCCCGTACGCCAGCGCGGTGTTCCCGGTGATCTGCCGGTAGGTGCCCTTGTTCAGCTTCGCGGGCGCGACCTCGAAGGTGGTCGCGAACGATTCGGTGGTCTCGCCGTAGTTCCAGCCCGCTCGGAAGGCGAGGATGTTCGCCTCGGCGATGTCCGGCTTCTTCGCGAACTTCTCGCGCAGGAACCGCTCGGTGCCTTCGGTCGGCCGGTGGTACATCCACGACAGCAGGCCGAGCGCGAACATGTTCTTGCAGCGTTCGGCGTCCTTCTTGCCGAGGCCGGTGTCGGCGAGCGCGCCCTGGGTCAGCGTCGACATGGCGACCCGGTGCACCTGGAACGGCGACAGCGAATCGTCGTCGAGCGGGTCTGTCTCGTAGCCGACCTTCACCAGGTTCCGCTTGGAGAACTCGTCGGTGTTGAGGATGATCGTCCCGCCGTGCGGGACGTCGCGCACGTTCGCCTTGAGCGCGGCGGGGTTCATCGCGACGAGCACGTCCGGCCGGTCGCCCGGCGTGAGGATGTCGTAGTCGGCGAAATGCACCTGGAAGGACGAGACGCCGGGGATGGTGCCCTGCGGCGCCCGGATCTCGGCGGGGAAGTTGGGCATGGTCGACAGGTCGTTCCCGAAGGCAGCCGCCTCCGAGGTGAACCGGTCGCCGGTCAGCTGCATCCCGTCGCCCGAGTCGCCGGCAAACCGGATGACCACCCGGTCCAGCTTGTTCACCTCGGTGGTCCGGGACGCGGCCAGCGCGCCGTGCCCGTTCCCGGCCGCGCTGCCGTTCGCACTGGTGCTCATGGGTCAGGGAATCCCTCTCTCCCGGCGTGCTGCGGGCCAGGGTCGGCTCCCCGGGGAGCCCGCCGAGGCCTGCTTCCGAGGTTACTCGCCACACCTGTGGCCGCGGTCGCAGAGCGGTCAAGTGTGGGGTCGCCAGGCCGAGTGCCCACCGGGGTGTCTTCGATCGTAGGGCGAATCGGCCCGGCGTCCGGAGTGACGCGCGTCTCTCGCCGCCGGTACGGCACTGACCAGCAGTTTGCTCCAGGTTGAGGGTTCTCGGAATGTGAGAATTTGTGCGCGGCGGTGCTCAGCGGCCGCTGATGCGTGCTTTCATCGCCGCCAATCGCTCCGCGAATGCCGGTGCGGCCAGCGATTCCAGCTGCGGAGCGAGTTCGGCGTCGACCGCGGCGGCGTGTTCGGTGAGGCCGCTCGTCTGCCGCATAGTCCGCTTGGTGGACAGCACCACCTCGCGCGGAGCGGCGACCGCCGGGGCGGCGAGGTCGCGGGCGGCCTGGACCAATGCGTCGTGGTCGCCGTCCACCAAGCGCAGTGCGAACCCCACCCTTACCGCGGATTCCGCGGTAAGGGTTTCGCCGAACAACGCCATCGCGGACGCCTGCTGCGGACCGAGGATTCGTTGCGACATCCAGGTCATGCCGCCGCCGGGGTGCAAGCCGAGTTCGAGGAACCGCGGGATGAACTTGGCGTGCGGACCCACGAGCCGGACGTCGGCGGCCAGTGCGAGGTTCAGACCAGCGCCGACGGCGGCCCCGCCGACCGCGGCGATCGTCGGCAGGCTGCATCCCGCGACAGCGAGGAAGCCCGCGTACACCGAGCGCAATCCTTCGGCGTCTGCCTTGCCCAGCGCGGTGAGGTCCGCGCCCGCGCAGAACGCCGGCGGGGCGCCCGTGACGATCACGGCGTGCACGCTCTCGTCGGCCTCGGCGCGCGCGACCGCGGCGGCCAGTTCGGCGGAGAGGTCGAGGGTGAGCGCGTTGCGGCTTTTCGGGGCGTCGACGGTGAGCAGCGCGATGCCCTGGTCGTGCTCGCTGTGAATGCGGTCGGTCATGGCGCTCAGCATCGCAGGGTCGTGGGTGCCGCTGCCGGTTAGAACCGTCACTCAGGACGGCGTCGGCGGCCGCTCCAGCAGCCGGGACAGCACGACTGTCGACACTGTCCGGTCGATGATTTCCAACCCGCGCAGCCGTTCCAACGCGGTCTCGAGGTGGTGGATGTCGGCGGCGCGCAGGTGGACGATCGCGTCCGCCGCGCCGGACACCGTGTACGCGGCGACGACCTCGGTCAACGGTTCGAGCCGGGCCCGGATCCGGCCGGGCGTGACGTTGCCCTGGCAGTGCACCTCGACGAACGCCTCGGTGCCCCAGCCGAGCGCCTCCGGGTCGACGACCGCGGTGAAGCCGCGCAGCACGCCCGTTTCCAGCAGCCGGTCCACGCGTCGTTTCACCGCCGGGGCGGACAGCCCGACCACCTTGCCGATCTCCGCGTAGCTGGAGCGGGCGTTGGCCACCAGGCAGGAAACGATTCGCTGGTCGATGGTGTTCACACGCAATGTTTAGCACGCAGGTACGCAGTGAACAGCGATTGATTGCGAGATTAGGTCGACCTTAGCCTTGTTGCATGCAGGGAGAGGTTGTGCCGCCGCGGGTGCCCACGCCCCGCCGTTACCTGATGTGCCCGCCGCGTTATTTCGCCGTCGACTACGCGATCAACCCCTGGATGGACCCCTCGAAGCCGGTCAGCGCGGACGTCGCCGTCGCGCAGTGGACCGAGCTGCGCGACACCTACCGCCGCCTCGGCCACACGGTCGAGGAAATCGACCCGCAACCCGGCCTTCCGGACATGGTGTTCGCGGCCAACTCGGGCACCGTCGTGGACGGGCGCGTGCTCGGCTCGCGATTCCGCGCCCCGCAGCGCGCCGCCGAGGCGGAGCACTTCCGCCGCTGGTTCCTCGAACACGGCTACCGCGACCTGACCATGCCGGAGAAGATCAACGAGGCCGAGGGCGATTTCGCCTGGACCGGCCGGGTGCTGCTGGCCGGCACCGGCTTCCGCACCGACCCGGCCGCGCACGCCGAGGCGCAGGAGGTCCTCGGCGTCCCGGTCGTGTCGCTGCAGCTGATCGATCCGCGCTACTACCACCTCGACACCGCGCTGTTCGTGCTGGCCGAGGCGACGGATACGACGACCGCGCAGGTCGTCTACTACCCGGACGCGTTCTCGCCGGGTTCGCAGCGGGTGCTGCGCCGGATGTTCCCGGACGCCGTTCTCGCTACGGCGGCTGATGCCGAATGCTTCGGGCTGAACGGGGTGTCCGACGGGCGCAACGTCGTGTTGCCGGTCGAGGCGACCGACCTCGGCGCGCGGCTTGCTGAGCGGGGTTACGAGCCGGTGTACGTGGACATTTCGGAGCTGCGTAAGGCTGGCGGCGGGCCGAAGTGCTGCACGCTGGAGATCCGCAAGTAGGACGACGGTTCGCCGAGCCCGGTTATCTGAGGACCCGGCCGAGGAAGCCGTGCAGGTAGCCCGCGACGACGTCGAGATGGCTTTCCAGCAGGAAGTGGCCGCCGTCGATCAGGTGCACTTCGGCGTCTCGCGCGTCGCGGGCGAAGGCTTCGGCACCGGCCGGGCCGAAGATTTCGTCGTTGCGGCCCCAGACGGCGAGCACCGGGACGTCGTGCGTGCGCAGGAATTCGTGCAGCAGCGGGTAAAGCGGGCGGTTGTTCTGGTAGTCGCGGAACAGCGCGAGCTGGATTTCGTCGTTGCCGGGGCGGGAAACCCGGGCGTGGTCGTGTTCCCAGGTGTCCGGGCTGACCAGGCTCGGGTCGGGGACGCCGTGCAGGTACTGCCAGCGGATGGCGTCGTAGCTCAGCGCGGCGCGGACGGCCGGTTCGGTGTCCGGGCCGGGGTTCGCGCCGTAGGCCCAGAGGCCGGTCCAGAACGAGTCGACGAAGCCTTCCTCGTACCCGTTGCCGTTCTGCGTGACGATCGTGGAGATCCGGTCCGGGTGTTTGAGCGCGAGCCGCCAGGCGATCGGGGCGCCGTAGTCCTGGACGTAAACCGCGTAGCGGTCCAGGCCGAGCTGGTCGAGCAGGCCGGACGTGAGGTCGGCGAGTGCGTCGAAGGTGTAGTCGAACTCGTTGGCTGAGGGGGCGGCGGAGTGGCCGAAGCCGAGGTGGTCCGGCGCGATCACCCGGTAGCGGCCGGCCAGCAGCGGGATGAGGTTCCGGAACATGAACGAGCTGGTCGGATACCCGTGCAGCAGGACGATCGCGGGCGCGTCGGCGGGACCGGCCTCGCGGTAGAAGAGCTCGTGGCCGTCGACGGTCGCCGTCCGGTGCTGGATCATGGCTAACCCCTTTGATGTTTTAATCTGGTTAGGTGCTCGCCATGGAAGCATGGCCGGGCTAACCTGTCAAAGGGTTCAATCTGGTTAGGGGTTGCGATGGACGTGCTCGACCTGCTCAACAGCAGGCCACTGGTCAACGGCGAGGAACAGGACGCGCTGGGGCAGCAGTGGGTGCGGGAGCGCGGCGGAGACGGGAGCGCCGCGGAGCTGGAGCTGCTGCGTCAGGCGCGAGATCTCCTGCGCGACGTCGTGCGCGGGGACAGCTCGCCGACCGTGTTGCGTCCGCTTCTCGACGGGGTGCGGCAGGTTCCGGAGGTCTCCGCGGACGGGCTGCAGTGGTCAGTGGAAACGCCGCCGCACGCTCGGTTGACCGTCAAAGCGGTTCTGGATTGGGCGGCGCTCGAAAAGGATCTTCCTGGGCGGCTGCGGGCCTGCGCGAATGACGAGTGCCAGCTGTTCCTGCTCGACCGCAGCCGCGCCAATCGCGCCCGCTGGTGCTCGATGGCGGCCTGCGGCAACCGGGAGAAGGCGCGGCGCCACTATCAACGCAATCATTGAATCTTCACCCAAACGTGTGAAGATGAGGGCTGTCTACAAGTGTGGACATATTCCGATTTTCCTGCGGGAGTGTTTAGTCTGGGCTGGAAATGCACTGTTGACCATGGGATCGGCGTCGGTAACTACTCCGTTTGCTAATCCGATTAATCGGGTACGGTACGACGGACGGGAGGCGCGATGATCACCTTTGCGGTGCACGGCATCGGGAAGCCCCAGCGGGCCCTCGATCCCGGTGAGGATGAGCGGTGGATCACCGTGCAGCAGTTCGACGCGCTGCTGGACGTCGTCTCGGGGACGGGTGCGCAGCTCACCTTCGACGACGGGAACTCGTCGGATGTCGAGATCGCCTTGCCGCGGCTGGTCGAGCGCGGGCTCTACGCCGAGTTCTTCCCGTTGGCCGGCCGGGTCGGCGAGCGCGGGTACGTCGACCGCGCCGGGCTGCGGCAGCTGGTGGACGCGGGGATGCACGTCGGATCGCACGGCTGGGACCGGCTGGACTGGCGGAGGTTCGACGGTTCGTTCGCGGTGCGCCGGGAACTGGACGACGCGCCGAGGTTGCTGGAGCAGCTGAGCGGTACGCCAGTGCGGCGGTTTTCGCTGCCGGAGGGCCGGTTCGACCGTCGGGTGCTGACGCATCTGCGCGACGCCGGAGCGACGCGCGTGTACGCGAATGTCGGCGGGGTGCGCGGGGCGGCACTGGTGCGGTCCCGGACGGAAATCCGCTCGGACTTGAGCCCGCGATGGGCCGAGGCAGTGAGCCGCCGTCCGCGCCGATTCACCGGACGCTGGGCGTCGAGGCCCGGTCGGTAACCGGTCCTCCATTCGAGACGAGTCTTCACGGACTGCTCGCTTCGGCGGGAAAAAACACCCTCTTTTGGCGGGTTGTGACCGCATCCGTTCGGCGGCATCCTGAGCGCGCGCCGCCGTAAGGAAAGTTTCCTAATAAACAGGGAGCGTCGATGCGGAAACTCGTCCTGCTCGCGATTCTGGCGATAGCCGCCGCCGTCCTGCCCACCGCGCTCGCCTCCGCGGCGACCCCGGCTCGGGAAGCGGTCCAGGCGGGCCCGACCGCGGACCAGATCCTCGCCAAGGTGGCGTCCTGCAATCAGATCTCCAACGGCAAATACCAAACCGACGAAGACGCCGGCAGCGCGACCGTCCCGGTCTGCGACGCCGGCAAGGCGGTCTTCTGGAAAGCCGACATGGACATCGACTGCGACGGCCAGCGCACCACCGAGTGCAACGAGAACACCGACTGCTGCTTCCTGCCCGACACCGCCTTCCCGCAATCCGACGGGAAACCGCTCAACGCCGCCAAGCTGCCGTACATCGTGGTCCCCAGTTCGAGCAGCATCTGGAACTACGAAAACTCCGGCCTCAACGGCGGCGGTTCCTGCGCGGTGATCTACAACGGCAAGGTCGAATACGCGGTCATCGGGGACACCGGGCCGAACAAGATCATCGGCGAAGCGTCGTACGCGACGGCCAAGGACCTCGGCATCAACCCGGACCCGAAGAACGGCGGCGTCGACTCCGGCGTGACGTACGTGTGCTTCAAGGACTCGGCGGTGAACCCGATCGAGGACCACGCCGCGGCGACGAGCACGGGCGAAAAGCTGGCGTCGGAGTTCGTGGGCGGAAACTGAGTTTTTCGCTCGCCTGGCCCGGACCTCCGCTCCCGGCGCGTAACTTTCGCCCGGTTTTCCGCGATTGGCCCGTTAGCGCGGAGAAAGGCGGGCGATGACAGGCAAGCTGGTGAACCTCACGGTGCACGGCATCGGCGCACCCGGGCGCGCGCTGGATCCGGGCGAAGACAAAACGTGGGTACGGGTCGACCAGTTCGAACGGGTGCTGGACGCGGTGGCGGGCCGCCCCGAGGTTCGGCTGACGTTCGACGACGGGAACGCCTCGGACGTCGAGATCGCGTTGCCGAGGCTCGTCGAACGCGGACTGCACGCGGAATTCTTCTTGCTGGCGGGGCGAATCGGCCGTCCGGGATCGGTCGGCGAAAACGGAATCAAGCACCTTTTGGACGCCGGTATGGCCATCGGTTCGCACGGCTGGGCGCACCGCGACTGGCGGCGGCTCAGCGGCGGCGAGGTCGATCAGGAACTCGCGGAGGCGCCGGAAGCGCTCGCCCGGCAGACCGGCGCACCGGTCCGCCGGGTCGCGATCCCGTTCGGCTCCTACGACCGGACTGTCCTGCGTCGGCTGCGTGGCGCAGGCGTGACGCGGGTGTATACGAGCGACGGCGGCCCGGCGCGAGAACAGGACTGGCTGCAAGCGCGGACGAGCCTCGCGCACGACCTCGATTCCGCCTGGATCGAGGATGTGCTCGGCGGGGCGCCCGGGCTTCGCCGCCGGGCTCGGCGGGGCGTCGCGAAGCTCGTGAAGCGGTGCCGCGGCTGACGGGTTTCTTCGTTGCCGCCCAACAAAGTCCGTCGTAACAGGCGGGGTGCCGGGCGCGACATTTCGTTCGTGAGTGAGCAACGGTTCCGAGTGGCGATCGTCATCGTGACGTACAACAGCGCCGACGTGCTGCCGGGATGCCTTGCCTCGCTGCGTGACGCGGCCAAGGACACGTGCCTGGTCGACGTCGTCGTGGCCGACAACGTGTCTTCCGATGACACCGCGGAGATCGCCAAGCGCGGCTGGGACGTTCCAGTGACGCTGGTGCAGACCGGACGCAACGGCGGGTACGCCGCGGCGGTCAACGCGGCGATCGAAGATCTGCGGAATACCGAATTGGACGGCATTTTCGTGCTGAATCCGGACGCTCGCCCCCAGTCGGGAGCGATTGCCGTTCTCGCGAACGCGCTGGAGTATCCGCGGCGCGGCATCGTCTATCCCCGTTTGCTCAACGCGGACGGCAGTCTCCAGCCTTCGATCCGGCGCGATCCGACCGTGCTCCGGGCCCTCGTCGAATCGATCTTCGGCGGCAGCCGCGCGGGCAGATGGGGCACGATGGGCGAGCTGATCACGGATCCGATGCAGTACGAGTACGCGCGTCCGGTGGCCTGGGGCACCGGGGCGGCGATGCTGATCGGGGCGGACGCGCTGCGCGAGATCGGCCTGTGGGACGAATCTTTCCTGCTTTACGGCGAGGAGACGGAGTACAGCCTGCGTGCGAAGGATTTCGGCTGGCAGCCGTGGTATGAGCCGGCCGCGGTGGTCGAGCACATCGGCGGGGAGTCCGGCACCAATCCGGTGTTGTGGGCGCTGCTCACCGTCAACCGGGTCAAGCTTTTCCGGCGGCGCAGGGGACGGCTGTCCTCGGCGGCGTACTTCGCGGCGGTGGTGCTCGGCGAATTTCTCCGTTCGCTCGGCGGACGGCGGACCGCGAGAGCCGCTCTCGTCGCGTTGGTGCGGCCTTCGCGCCGCCTGACCGCACTGTCGGCCTGAACGTGGTGCGCGTCGTAGAGTTCGACCGCCTCACCGCCCGGGAACTGGATGCCTGGCATGCGTTGCGGGCCGGCAATCCGAGCCTGGACAGCCCGTACTTTCACCCGGAGTTCGCAGCGGCAGTGCACGCGGCTGGACCGGCGGTCCGGGTCGCCGTCGCGGAGAACGCCAAGGGAGCCGTTGTCGGGCTCTTTCCGTTGCACGTCAACGGATCCGCGGTGCGTCCGGCGGGCTGGCCCGCAGCGGACTTCCAAGCTCCGATCCAGGCGGAGGGCGGCCGATTCCCCGTCGAAGAGCTACTTCCGGCTCTGCGGGCCAGGACGTTCGCCTTCGACCATCTGCTGGGTTCGGCCGAGTTCGAACGGTGGATCGAAACTCGGCGCGCGTCGCCCTACCTCGACGTCACCGGTGGGCTTGAGGGCTACCTGGCGCGCGCGTCCCGCAGCGGCAAGGACAACATGGGGCAGGCGCGGCGCCGGTCGGCCAAAGCTGCCCGGGAACACGGTTCGCTGGTGTTCACGGCCAGTTGCGCGGATCCCGCGGTGCTGGACGAGGTGATCCGGCTCAAACGCGAGCAGTACGCCGCGACCGGCGCCAGGGACTACTTCTCGGACCCGGCGCGGATCGCGCTGCTGCATCGGCTTCTGCGCACCAGGGAAGGCTCTTTCCGAGGGGTGCTCTCGACTGTCCACATCGGAGGCGAACTGCTCGCAGCGCACTTCGGCATCCAGGACGGCCACGTGTTGCACTGGTGGTTCCCGGTCTACGACCCGCGATTCGCGCGGCTGGCCCCCGGTTGGATCCTGCTGCGGGAAATCGTTCGGGCCGCGCCGGAAACGGGCGTTCAGCGGATCGACCTCGGCCGGGGTGAGGACGAGTACAAGCGGCGGGCGATGACTGGTGAGGTCTTGGTGTGTCAGGGCGAGATCGCGAGTGGGGAGCTGCTCGGTCTGGTCCGTCGCGCGGGCAGGCAGGCGGTGACGGTGGTGAAGGGTTCGCCGATTGCGCCGCAGCTGCGCAGTGTGCTGCGGCGCTTTCGGTGAGCGTCAGGACGCCAAGCCGAGGCCGGTCCAGGCGAAACCGGAGCGGCGCAGCACGTCCGAGTCGAGCAGGTTGCGGGTGTCGACGACGATCGGCCGCCGTACGACCTCGGCCATCCTGGCCCAGTCCAGCGTCCGGAACTCCGGCCATTCGGTGAGCAGGATCAGTGCGTCGACGTCCTTCGCCAGCGCCAGCGGGTCTTCCACGAGGCTGACGTCGCCGAGTTCCGGCCGCATCGTGTCGGCTCCCAGTGCCGGGTCGTAGCCGACGAGGTCCGCGCCCGCTTGCCGCAGCAGCGCGGCGACCGCGAGGGCGGGGGAATCCCGGACGTCGTCGGTGTTCGCCTTGAAGGTCAGTCCGAGCAGACCGAACCGGAGGTGCGCGAGGGAACCGCCGCGGCTTCCGGTCACCGCCATCCGGATCTTGTCGACGATGCGCTGCCGTTGCCGTTCGTTGGTGTCGATCGCCGCGCGCAGCAGGCGGAACTCGAAGTCCGCGGAATCGGAGATCTGCAGCATCGCCCGGGTGTCCTTCGGCAGGCACGAGCCGCCCCATCCGGGTCCGGGGCGGAGGAACGCCTGCCCGATCCGGCGGTCGTAGCCCATGCCCTCGGTGATGTCCGAGAGGTTGGCCCCGAGCCGTTCGCATAGTTCGGCCATAGCGTTGACATAGGACAGCTTCATCGCCAGGAAACAGTTGGCCGCGTACTTCATGAGTTCCGCGCTCGCCGCGTCGGTCAGCACGGTGGGCGCGCCCAGCCGCGCGTAGAGCCCGGCTACCCGCTCGGCCGCGTCCTGCGCGTCGCTGCCGACCACGATGCGGTCCGGCCCGAGAAAGTCGCGCACCGCGGTTCCTTCGCGGAGGAACTCGGGATTGCTGACCACCGCGACGTCGTCCCGGCGGAGGAGTTCCTCGGTGCGTTCCGCGGTGCCCACCGGCACGGTCGACTTGTTCACCACCACGGCCCCGGACGGCAGGCGTTCCCGGATCTCGTCGACGACGGCTTCCACGCTCGACAGGTCCGCGACCCCGCCGACGCCCATCGGGGTGGGCACGCACAGGAAAACCACCTCGAGATCGGCGTCGACCGCGGCCGCCGCGCCGTGGACGAACTGGAGCCTGCCCGCGGCCAGTCCCTCGGCCACGAGGTCGGCGAGCTCCGGTTCGAGGATGTCGACTTGCCCGCGGGCGAGCCGGTCGATCTTGTCCGGATCGACGTCAGCGCACACCACGCGGTGCCCGAGCGAAGCGAGACACGCACCGGTGGTGAGCCCGACGTAGCCCGTTCCGACTACCGCGATCCGTCTGGCGAACATGTCAATTCTTCTCCTCGTCGAACAGGTCCTGATAGACCGAGAGATAGGCGCGGGCCTGCGGAGCCCAGTCGAGCTCCCGCTCCGCGCGGACCCGGCCGGCCTTGCCGAGTTCCGCTCGCCGTTCCGGATCGTCGAGCAACGCCACGAGTTCGGCCGCGAACGTGGCCTCGCGGCCCGGCTCCACGTAAACCGCGCAGTCGCCCGCGGAAACCACGGTTTCGGTCAGCCGGTAGGCGAGCACCGGCAATGCGAACGCGAGGTATTCCATGGTCTTGTTCATCGTCGAAAGATCGTTCAACGGGCTGTAGGGGTCCGCGGAGAGTCCGACGTCCGCGGTGGAGAGGTAGTCGGCGATTTCGTCCGGGCCGACCCGGCCGGTGAAATGCACGTAGTCGTCAAGGCCCATTTCGGTGCATTGCTTGCGAAGATCCTCGAGGCAGTCGCCGAAGCCGAGCAACGCGAACTCGACGTCCGTCCGGCGGTGCTCCCGCACGATCCGCTCGACGATCCGCAGCACCCCGTCCACCCCGTCCTGCGGCCCCATGATTCCCAGCCACGCCACGAGATAGTCCTTGCCGCAGCGGAGTTCGGGATTCGGCGACCTCGGCCGCATGACCGAGGTGTCCGGCCCGGAGCGCACGATCGTGGTGTGACCGAGCGGCACACCACCGCGCTCGACGGCGATTCGCCGATAGGAAGCGTTGGTGGAAACAACCCGGTCCGCGGTGCGGAATGTCCTTCGTTCCAACCAATACAGGCCCTTGAGCTGCACACGCGCCGCCAGGTTCGCCGGCTCCCCGAACCGGGAGCGGAACACTTCCGGGTTCAGGTCGTGGTGGTCGAAGACGAACCGCACGCCGCGGTGTCGCCAGAGACGGGCGAGGGCCCAGTAAGTGTCGGGCGGGTTGCACGCCTGGATGACGTCGAAGTGCTTGCGCTTCCACACTTTCCGCGACAGCAGCGCGGTACGCAGCCAGCAGTAAGCGAATTCGACCAAATAGCTCACCACGCCTGAGGCATTCGGCGGCGGAGCGTACTTGTAGAGGTGCACTCCGTCGAGCACCTCGTACTCCGGGTCGTCTGTCCCTTGTGGACAAATAACCGAAACCTCGTAGCCCGCGGCGGTCAGCGCACGGCATTCCAGCCACACCCGGCGGTCGAGCGGGACGGGGAGGTTCTGCACGATGATCAGTACATGGCGTCGCGACACCGGCGACCTCATCTCCTGTGACAGGGAGCAGACGCTTCTTATTCGCTGCCGCGCGCCCTTTTATTACGCACATCTCGGTAACGGAAAGGGCAGTCGCCGCGACCTAACCGCTGGCTGTCCCGAGAGAGGCATTCAGATGGCGCATGGCGAGGCCGAACCGAAGCTGCGAGCGGGAGATCGAGTGCGCGTCCGCAGCGCCGAAGAGATCCTCGCTACGCTCGACGAACGGGGTCGGTCGGCCGGTTTGCCCTTCATGCCCGAAATGCTCCGTTTCGCCGGGCAGGAGATGCGGATTTACAAACGGGCTGACAAAACGTGCGACACGGTCACGCCCAGTACCGATCACCGAAAACTGGAACGCACCGTTCATCTTGCCGGTGCGCGCTGTGACGGAAGCGCGCACGGCGGCTGCCAGGCGGCCTGTTTGCTTTTCTTCCGGGAGGAATGGCTCGAGTCGGCGCCCGCGACGTCCGCGTACTGCGGAGCGACGATCGAGACCCTGAACGCGGACACCACGGCGGAACCTGGCGAGGACGGCACGGAGCGCTACCGTTGCCAGGCAACGGAACTGCTCAACGCGTCCGAGCCGATGAGCGCCTACTCGGCGGGGCAGTACCTGGACGACATCCGCTACGGCAACGAGAAACCGGCAGTGGTCGTCCGAGGACTGCTTGTCGTGCTTTTCAACAAGTACCAACGGCTGAGCAGGCGGCTGCCAGCGCGGCTGCGCATCCGCGGCGGCGAGACGTACCCGTTCCTGCGGGGCAGCGGACCGTCCGGGCCGAAGCCAGAGCCGCTCGGGCTCGCTCCCGGCGACCTGGTCGAAGTCCGCGGCAAAGAAGAGATCCTCCGCACCCTGTCCTCGGCGAACAAGAACCGGGGCATGCTCTTCGACGTGGAAATGCTGCCGTACTGCGGACAGCGGGCGCGCGTGTTGAGCCGGGTGGAGCGGATCATCGACGAGAAGACCGGCCGGATGCTGCGCTTGCGGGACTGCGTCGTGCTCCAGGACGTCTTCTGCCGTTCGCTCTACCACCGGTTCTGCCCCCGGGCGATCTACCCGTACTGGCGGGAGGCCTGGCTGCGCCGGGTCGAAGACTGATCACGGCCGTACCCGTTTTTTGATCACCGATTTCCGGTGATCTATTTTCGCCTGCCCGCAATGGCTTGTGTTCATGGTGCGAAGCTGATTAGTGTGCCGAGTCGTTACATTTCTTCTTGGCATCGACACGATCACAGTGGAGTAAACGCACCATGCGTAAAATCGTTCTCGCCGCAGCCGCCTCCGGGGCCGCGGCGGTGTTCCTGACCGCCTGCCAGCAGAAACCCGAGGCCGTCGGCGTCAGCGTGCCCGCATCGCCGGCGGCCGTCACCTCGTCGACTCCGGCTCCGACCTCGGCTGCCACCACGACCGCGGCTCCGGTCGAGCACAGCAAACCCGCGCAGACCCCGGCCGCGTCCGCGACGATGGGAGCTTCCTCACCGGCGGCCAAACCGTCAGCGACCAGCGCCCCCGCCGGCACCAGCGGGTACGGAGTGTCCGACGAATCGCGCCTCACCCCGTCCGGATCGATTACCGCCAAATCCGGCCAGGTGATCGAAAACCTCGACATCGCCGGACGCGTGCTCATCGGCGACGGCGTGCACGACGTGGTGATCCGCAACTGCCGGTTCACCGGCGACGGCACGGTTCCGTGGGGGATCGACACCGAGGGCGACGGATCGGTGTCCGCCGACCACGTCACCATTCGCGGCGACTACACCGACGCCGGAATCGGCTACCACAACGTCACCGTTTCGCACGCCGATATCTACGGGATGACGAACGACGGCGCGAAGGTCGGCAACAACTTCTCGATCACCGATTCGTGGATCCACGATTTCACCCCGGCCACCGGCGCGCACGCCGACGGCCTCCAGATCATGGAGCGCGTCGCGAACGTGCTCATCCAGGGCAACGTCATCCAGCCCGGCCTCGGCGGGCAGTGGAGCAAGAACACCGCGGCCGACCGTTCGGTCAACTCGGCGATGATCCTCAACGACAGCATCGACCGCGGCACCGCGGGCCGGATCGTGGTCGACCGCAACCAACTCGGCGGGGGCGGCTACACGGTCTACTTCGGGGTCCCCGGCGACACGCAGTTCACGAACAACCGGTTCGTGCGCAACAGCTACCTCTGGGGTCCGGTCGAGCCCTCGGCCAAGGCGGACATCTGGTCCGGCAACTCGTTCACCGACAACGGAGCCGAAGTGCTGCCCTGAGCGGCGCGGCGGCGGTTCCGCAGTTTCCGGGCGCTGAAGATCCAGCTGAACAGGATGACCGCCACGAAGACCGCGCGCAGGTAATTGATGTGGTGTTCCGGATAGAGCACCCCCTCGACGTACCGGTACATGAACGGGCGGTCGTCGACGACCTGCCCGTCCTTCGCTCTCGCCCAGTTCTCGACCGTCGTCACCGGGCAGCCGACCGCTACGTAGAGGGTCAGCACCGCCCAGCCGACGTAGAGCGCGTGCGGGATCGCCATCCACCACCAGCGCGCCGCGAGCAGCCCGCCGATCAGGAGATAGAAAAGAAGAGCGAAATGCAGCACTACCATTGATGTGGCGAGCAGCGCGTACATGTCGCTCCGCCTTTCCCGTGCGTGTGCGCTACTTGCCGCTGATGCGGCCGGCGAGGTCGACGAGCGCGGGCGGGGCCCAGCGCTTGGCGACCTGGCGGAGGTTGCTTTGCCACGATTCGCCCGGCCGCTGCTTGAACACCGTGGTGTGGTCGTCGTGGACTTCCTCGGCCGGACGGCCGTTGGTGTAGTAGTAGAGCGCCATGGACCGGCGGGCCCGGTCCGGCGGGCAGGTCAGCGGGTCCGGATGGCCGTGGTTGGCGTCGTCGGTCGTCGCGAAGAGCACGAACCGGTTGAACACCGGGAGGATCTTGTGCGCGCATTCGGACATGTCCTGGTTCCACAGCTGCAAATGCCCGCCGTAGGACTCTTCCCAGTCCTTGTTGAGGTACAGCAGGCCGTTGAGCCTGCGGTCGAGGTCGAGCCTGCGGTGCCGGTTGAAGTCGACGTGGACCTTCAGGAAGCCGCCGGGGCGGATCTGGTGCAGGCCGCCGCCGTCGAAATGCGGGTCGGGGACGAGGTGCTCGATGCCGCTGATCCGCTCGAGGAAATCGGTGAACACCTGCCCGTTGAACTCGGCGAGGAGTTCCCGGGTCGCCGGGCCCATCCGCTCGGTGTCCGCGAGCGCGAGCTTCACCTCCTGCGAGGTGTCGAAACTCTGCCACTCCGCGTCCCGCGGTTCCGGGAATTCGGCGAGAACGGGCTCCAGGACCTCGGGCGGCAAGAAGTCGTCGATGACGATGTGCCGGAATGGTTGCGCGGTAACGAACTTCTCGTGCAGCCGGTCGGCCATGGGCAACAGTTCGTCGCGGCGGAAAGTGAATTTCCGGACTTCCTGCATAGTTTACCGTCCTTTCCTGGCGGACTCGGGTCGCGGTGCTTCGGTGCGGATTTCGTGCGGATCCGGAAGTCTGCTGGTGTTATCGGTCGACCATTCCGTTTCGTTCCCTCGAATGCGCCGGAACCACGCGATCGTCCGATCAGCGAGCACAACGGCGGCGAAACACGCCGCGTCGGCGACCGGGACGGAGCCGCCCCGAACGAGGTCCGCCAGCGTTCGCAGTCCGGCTTCGGCACCGGGCGGAGCCGGATGCCCCAGCTGGTCCAGCTGCCGGTGCCCGAGCCGGACGCGAGCCCGGCGGCGCACGAGAGCCCGGACTGTTGCAGCAGGCCAGACGGTGGAACTGGCCCCGGACGCCACAGTTTTTCGCGCGGCCGGGATGACGCGGTGCACCCAGGCGTCGTCGGCGAGGACGTCGGGCATCGGGAACGCCAGCGCGTGCCCGTCTTCGTTTAGGGCGTAGACGCCCGAGCCGACTCCTGATCGACGCACCGACGGCAGCTGTGCCCAGGTGCGGTGCGCCCGCGAGACGACGGGACCGAGGCCGTCGAGTTCGAGCTTCGGATGCGGCGTCGCCATGGCGATGTCCGGTGCCGCGAGCGCCTCGACGAGCGCGCGCACGTCCTTGATCGACAACACCACGTCCGCATCGACGTACAGCCGCGGGTAGCCGGTCAAAGCTTCGTCGCCGATACGCAGCGCGGCGACCTTGCCCGGGGTGGCCGTTTCGAGCACGGTGACGCCGGCGGCCTCGGCGACGGCAGCGGTCCGGTCGGTGCACGCGCTGGCCACGACCACGATCTCCAGTTCGCCCGGAGCGGCACCGGTGCTCAGCGCGCGCAGCAGCCGGGGGAGCGTTTGTTCTTCGTTGTGGGCGGGGATCACCAGGTGGGCGCGCGGATTCATCGCTCAGCCCTCCTTCGCCGACAAGCTGCCGAGCTTGCCTTTCGCGAGCAATTTCGCGACGCGCAGCGATTCCCGGAAAAGCTGCCGGTCGATCAAGCGCAGCAGCACGAGATAGCTCACCGCGACGACGACGAGGCTTACGCACAAAGTGGCGGGTACCGCGAAACCGGCGGACGTCTCGAGCACCTCGTGCACCAGCCAGCCGAGCGAGGTGGACGGCACCCCGGCGGCGACCGCGGGCCAGATCGCGCGAAGCCAGTCGCCGAGGCTGAACGCGGCGACCCGGCCGATCGCCGCGACCTGGAACGGGGTGAGCAGGAGCGTCGCGATCGAATACGCCGCGGCCACTCCGGTGACTCCCCACGGCAGCCCGGCGAAGAACGCCGGAACGCAGACCAGCAGCGGGATCCAGGACCAGCGCAGGGCGAGGTCGGCCCGCCCGAGCCCCATGAACACCGAGCCGCCCGGGGTCGTCAGCGACTCCAGGATCCCGGTGGTGGCCAGCGCGATGACCACCGGGACCGCGGGCCCCCATTCGGGCCCGAAGACCGTGGTCACCACGTCCGGCGCCAGTACGGCGACGGCGAGCATGCCCGGCACCACGGGCACCGCGATCACCTGCGTCACGCGGAGGAAGAGCCTGCGAATGCGGAGCGGATCGTCTTGAATCCGGGCGAAAATGGGAAACGCGACCCGGTTCGCCACGTTGCCCAGCAGGCTCACCGGGACCAGCATGATCCGGTACGGCACCATGTAATACGACAGCGCGGCGGCGCCGAGAAAGTGGCTGACCACGACGTTGTCGGCATTGCGGCCGACGTAGCCGAGAGCTTGCGAACCCAGCAGCGGCACTCCGAACCGGCGCACGTAGCGCAACGCGGAGCGGTCGAGCACGAAGGCGGGCAGCCCGGCCGCGCCGAGCCAGATCAGCAGGACCAGCGCGTCCGTGCAGACCTGCTGGACCACCAGCGCCCAGTAGTGCATCCCGAGTTCCGCGGCGGCGATGCCGATTCCGCCGCCGAGCAGGGTGGCGATCACCTCGCCGAGGGACAGCGCGCGGAAACGCAGATCGCGTTGCAGCCGGGCGGCCGACACGATGGTCAGTCCCTTGAGCACCGGTCCGATCGCCAGCACCATCAGCACCGGACGCAACTGCGGGATGTCCAAGAAATCGGCGATCGGGCCCGCGAAGGCCACGGTGAGCAAGCCGACGAGGGTGCCGAGCGCGGTCACGGTCCAGAACGCGGCGCCCTCGTCCTGCCTGCGCAGTTTCGCCTTTTGCACGATGCCGGTGGCGAGCCCGGTTTCCAGGAGCACCGCGGTGAGCGACACGTAAATGGTCGCCGCGCTCGCGACGCCGAAATCGACGGGACCGAGCAATCGCGCGAGCACCAGCGCGAACCCGAGCCGGCCGAATTGCCGCGCGATCATCGCGATGATCGTCCACCGGGCCCCGTGCGCGGCGGTGGCGGCCTCGGTTTCCCCGGGCAGCACCGGCTCGGGTGCGGTGGGCTGCCCGGCGCCCGGGCGGTGAACTGTCACAGTAGTCGTCTTCCGCCCGATTCCGGTGGGACAGCTGGGATACTCCTGAAGTCGCCCGTTCGCCGCGGTGGGTTACGCCCGCGGAGATATCGAATCCGACTCGGTTGTCCGGCGCAGCACCGCGATCGCCGTTCCGGCGACGGCCAGCCCGAGCAGCCAGCCGCCCGCGACGTCGGTGAGCCAATGGTCGTCGACGTAGACCCGGGCGAAGCCGACCAGCAACACCCAGCAGCTCGCCACCGCCCGCCACCCTCGCCGTTCCGGGGCGAACAAAGCCACGAACAGGAGCGCGACGACGACGGCGGTCGCGGCGTGTCCGGAGGGATAGGCGGTGCCGTCGACGTGCAGGGTGCCGGGGGTGCGGTCCGGGCCCGCACGCCCGATCAAGACCTTGGCCGTCACCGTCACGGCGGACAGCAACAGGAGCGGGATGCCGCAGGCGAGCACCGGCGCCCATGACGAACGACGGATCGCCAGGATCGCCGCGCTGGCGAACAAGATCGGCGCGGACACCGGAAACTGGGCGACCGCGCTCACCGCGGTCATCGCCGCGTCCAGCGCCGCGCTGTGCTGGCGGGTCACTAGGTCGTGCACCGGCAGATCGGCCTGGGTCAGCGGGCCGCGGCTCAGCACCTGCTGGGTGAGCACGACGAATCCGCCGAGGGCGAGTGCCGGAAACAGCCAGAGTCCGGCCCGGGGAGCGCTTCGGCTGCCTGCGGAATTCACGATGTCGGGAGGGCCTACGTCCGGGCCAGCGGTGCGACGGCCGTTTCGGCGACTCCCCTGGCGAGGCTCCGGGCGAACTTGGTCCGGTTGGCCATCGCCCACTTGGCGAGGACGGCGTACGCCCGTTGCCGTTGCGGTGGCGTCAAGTCGGCTCGTTTGATCGCCCGGAAAAGTTCCGCGCCGTGGTGCCAGGTGAGGAACCGCGAGCCGTAACCGGTCTTCCGGTTGAACGCGCTCACTTGCCGTTTCGCGACCTGGGTGGACAATTTCGCGCTGTGCTCCCGTTCCTGGAACAGCGGTTCGCCGAGCATCACGATCGGCCCGGCCAGTGCGAGTTCGGCGAGGAAAACCCGGTCGCTGCCCCAGAACGGAAGCAACAGCCGCGTACGCGCGGCGAGTGCGCGTCGTTGTACACCGAAGGCGACCGCGCACGAGTAGTCGTAGCGGATGAGGTCTGCGAACCGGTCAGCCGGTTCCGGTGCCTCCGAGGTGCGGAGATCCTGCGTGATGCCGAGCGAGTTGCCGTCCTCGTCGATGTGTTCGATGGCGGAGCAGGCTGCGGCGGCTGCGGGAGCGTCGTGCAAAGCCGTCACGCAACGCTGCACAAACGTTTCGTGCTGGAGGTCGTCCGCGGCCGCCCATTTGAACAGAGCGCCTGAGGTGGCTTGGAAAACGTAGTTGAAGTTCGCAGCCGCGCCGATGTCGTGCGGGTGCCGGTAGTAGCGCACTCGCGGGTCGCGCCGGGCGTAGTCGTGGACGATTTCCGCGGTTTCGTCGGCGGAGTCGTTGTCGGCGACCAGCAGCTCGAAATCGCCGAAAGTCTGGGACAGCAGGCTTTCCAGCGCTCCGGCGAGGAAGCCGGCGCCGTTCTTGACGGGCAACCCGATCGACAGTGGCGCTGGAGAGTTCGGCACACCTTGACGGTCGTCGCGGGCGGCGCTGCCGTTACGAACGCCGGTCAGGAATCGGGAGGAGGCCACGAAACCGCGGTCCCGTCCGGAAAATGATTGCCGGAGAACACCTTCGGCGGCGGGCCTGGGTAGATCGGCTGGTACCGGTAGTCGCGCCGGAACGTGTTCCCAGTGATCTCGACGTCCGGGTAGTCCGGATTGTGGTAGAGCGTGTTCGCCCCGCCGCCGAGCACGTTGTCGCGAATCGTCACCGGGCCCGCCACCGCGGGGGTCGGGTCCGGAGACGAGGACAGGATAATCGCCGAGGTGACCTCCTCGGCCGTGCCGGGATCGATCACGTTGTCTTCCACCAGGATCGAGCCCGCGAGGTGGTCCGACTGCGCCCCGTCGGAGTGCGCGCCCGGTGCCGGGGCGAAGTCGTGGATCCACGAGTCCGCGAGGCGGACGTTGTTGCCCAGCTTCACGCCGTCGTGCGTCATGCCGGAGATGTCGACCCGTTCCGCGGTCCAGTTGTGGAAAGCGATCGCCGCGCTGCGGTAGTCCCCGGTGATAGTGACGTTTCGGATCGTCACCGATCCCGCGCCGGTCGTGGTGATCGCGAAGTAGTCGGCACCGGTGCCGGTGAAGCGGCTGCGCTGAATCACCACACCCGGTGCGGACACCGTCACCGCGCCGCGCACGTCGAGCCCGTCGAGGACTTGCCCCGGCTGGTCGGCGTTGAGCGAGCCGGACGGGCGCAACGACTCGGACGGCGGTGACCCGATCGTCGGCGGCGCCGGACTGGCGGACGGTGTCGTCGCGGCAGGCGGCGCGGCGGGCTGGGCGGTGGCCACGCAAGCCGCGGCCGCCAGCAGGACGGCTCCGGTGCAGGCGGCTGCCGCCAGCCGGCTCATCGGACGCTCTCGAGCGGCCGGACCGAGCGGTCCCGGACGGCGATCCGCCACAGCGCGGCGGCCGCGCCGAGCAGGCTGAACGTCATCACGAACATGATCTTGTAACCGAACGCGTCGAAGGTGAACGCGCCGACCGCGGCGGCGGCGATCGAGGCGGCGAGGGCCTGGGCGAGGCTGCGCACGGCCGGGTCGGCGACAGTGCGGTGCACCCGCCGGGCGAGCGAGTAACCGGTGGCGAGGATCGCGAGTTCGGCGGCCACTCCGAGCGCGCCCATCGTGGCGAGCGTGAACAGGTACTCGTTGTCCAAGATCCGGTACAGCTTGGGAATGTAGGTGCCGACGCCGAGGCCGAGCAGCGGATGGTCGTGCCAGACCGTGAACACGGCGGTGTAGTCGTCGGTGCGGCCCTGGATGCTCGGGTCGGTCGCCAGGGTGCTGGGCAGCAAGATGCTGCGGAGACTGCCGAGCAGCCCCGGCACCACCGCGCTCATGCCGACCAGCCCGGCGATCGCGAACGGAATCAGGTTGAACACCATCCGCAACCGGACGCTGAGCAGGTACACCGCCATCGCGACCCCCGCGGTCAGCACCCCGGACCGGGACACCGACAGCGGCATGCACCCGGCGATGAGCACGAACATCGCCCACCACCGCACTCGGCACTCCTTCGGCGCGGTCAGCGCGAGGTGCAACGCGATCGGCGTCGCCATGCCGAGCACCACGGCGTACTCGATCGGATGGCCGGCCAGCCCTTGCACCCGGTGGAAACCGGACCGGGCGAGCGCGTCGACGTCCTCGGTGAAATGGAAGGTCAACCCGGGCAGCCGGAGCTGCTGGTAGAGGTCGACGACTCCGAAGAACTGGAGCAGCGCGCTGACCGCGAGCAGCCCGCAGGCGATCACGATCAGCCGCAGGAAGCGGGTGACGCCGCCGATGTCGCGCAGGGTGTCGGTGACGAAGAGCAACAGGCCCATCGCGCACGCCTCGCCGAACAGCGAGGCGTCGGAGGCCGACGCTTCCAACGGCGAAAGGCCGCGCAGCTGACCGGCGATGTAGCTGGCGAGGACCACCCCGACGAAAATGAGGCAGACGATCCGCATCGGCTGCCGTCCCCGGTCGGTGCCGAGCGAACTGTCGACCCGCCCGTAGCACCAGAGCACCAGCAGCAGTGCCGCCACGATCAACCCGGGCACCCCGATCTGCCCGAGCGGATTGATGATCAGCGACGCCGGGACGAGAAAGGTCAGCGCGAACAGGATGGCGAGCGCGGTTTGCTCGTCGCGGCGGGCGTTCAGCCAGAGCGCGGACACGATGATGACCACGACGACGAAGGGCGTCATCGTCGGCGCGATGATCGGGACGGCCAGCAGCGCGAGCGCGGCGGCCGCGCAGATCGCCCGCAGGATCGGCCGCCCGGCGAGGTCGGCGCTGAAGCGCGCGATGCCGCGGCCGGTGAGCGAGTCGAGGGGACGCTGGCTCATCAGCCGCGCCGGCCGAGCGGACTCCGGGTGCCGGTCTTGCCTCCGTCGCTCTCCTCAGCGTTCGCCGGCGCGGTCACCGGCAGCAAACGGGCGGTTTCCTCGCCGTGCCGGACGGGTTCCGCGACGCCGGGCCCGCGGACGGGCGTGGCCACCCGGTCCGTCCTCTCGGGTCGCGGGTCCACCGGCAGTTCGCCGCGGTGGCTCTCCGGCGGGTGACCGGACTGGGCTTCCGGGACGGCCGGGCGGGCCGGGCGTTTGCGCGAACGCAGTTCCACGACCACGCACGCGGTCAGGGACAGGATGACCCCGAGCGCACCGGCGGCCAAGGCGGTCTTGAGCTGGTTGCTGTGCGAGACCGCGGCGTCCTGCGGTTGCACGACGTCATCGACCGTCACCCGGAACGGACCCGGGATCTGTTTCTGCGCCTGCAAATCGTCGAGCCGTTTCGCGAGCTGTGCCGCGATCGCGCGGTAGGTGGTGAGCGTGTTCTGCCGGCCGGGGTCGGTCACGGTGACGGTGAGCACCGCCTTGCCGCTGTCGTCGATCTGGTACTTGGCGGTGCCTCCGGCCGCGGTGATCGCGGCGGCGACGTCCGGCGACTTCGCCAGCTGGCCTAGCACGAGCGCGGTCGCGGCGGTGTCGTAGTACGGGTTGCTCTGGAGCCGGGCCGACTGGTCGGCGGTGGCGGCGAAGGGATAGCTGACCTTGAGCGCCCCGTCCACCTCGTAGGTGGGGGACACGCTGCTGGCCAGGATCCAGCACACGACTGCGGAGACGACGAGCGCGGGGACGAGGATGAGCCAGCGACGGAGAGCGACCTGGAAGATTGCGAGCAAGTCCATCGGAGTTCCCCTCACCTCCTGCGTTTCTTATGCTGTCGGCGGTGCCGAATCGCAGTCCGGCGTCATTTCGTTGTCGCACCCGGCTGCCCGGATGTGACATCGGAACCTTCCGTCTTCCGGAAAGGCATCGAATCGTGACCACGCCGAAGATCGGGTTCGCGTGCGCCTGGGACCGCCCTCCGCAGGGGACGTGGTCGCACACGCCGTGGAACCTTCGCGCGGCGCTGCGCGAGCGGACTGCCGTCGTCGACCTCGGGCTGGAGTGGTCGCTCCCGGTCCGGTCGGCGCTGCGGGGCCTCGGCGCGCACCGCCACGAAGGCCGCTGGGGCAGCCACTGGAAGCACCTGCCGCTGACGATGGCGCTGGCCGGGACGAAACTCCGGGCCGCCGAACGCAAGCTCCGTCCCGACGTCGTGCTGCAGATCGGCGACCTCGCCCGCACCGACACGCCGTTCCTGCTCTACCAGGACTCCAGCTTCGACATCCTCCTCGAACGCCTCGACACCGAAAGCGGCCGTGCCCTGCACTTTCCCGGTCTCGACCGGGCCGCGCTCGGCCGGCTGCGCGACCGGCAGCACCGGATCTACCGGGAAGCCGCCGGATTGCTGACGATGAGTCAATGGCTGGCGGATCATCTGGTGCGCGTGTCGGGAGTGCCGCGGGACAAGGTGCACGTGGTCCCGCCCGCGGCCAACGGGCTGCCGGACGGCCCCGTAGCCCGGTGCCACGAGGGGCCGCGTCGCCGACTGTTGTTCGTGGGAAAAGACTTTTCCACCAAGGCGGGCGATGTGGTCGTCAAGGCGCTCGCGGTATTGCGCGCGGAATCGGACCCGGAACTGACGCTCACCGTGGTGGGCCCCAAGGAATGGCCATTGCCCGGCCCAGTGCCCGCGGGCGTCGAATTCCTCGGCCGAATTCCGGTCGAGCAGGTGCGAATGCTTTACCGGACACACGATCTGTTCGTGATGCCCAGCCGGTTCGAGGGGTACGGCATCGCATTGGTGGAAGCGCTCGCGCACGGGCTGCCGTGCGTGGCGAGGCGGGATTGCGCGATGCCGGAGATCGTCCGCGCGGGGGAGAACGGCGACCTGATCGGTTCGGACGATCCCCGGGAACTGGCGGGCGTGATCGCTGGTCTGCTGGCGGACGACGGCGTTTACGAACGCGTGCTGGCCACTGCTCCTCAGGTGATCGCGCGGCATTCGTGGGGGAGGGTCGCCGACGACGTGCTCCGCGTGGCTACGACGGTGCGTTAACCGTTTTCGAGCGCGTCAGCGGGCACCCACCGGCCGCCTGCCGCTTCGACCTGGGGGAACTGCCTCCGGACCTCGGCCAGCAGGTCGGGGAGGAAGAGCAGGACCGCGTCGGGGCGAGCCTCGACCAGTTCCGCGGGCGGGATGATCGGGATTTCGCTCGACGGCATCCGCCGGCCCTGTTTGGCTTCCGAGGCGTCGGCGATGGCTGGGAGCAGCGCGCGCGTGACGCCTGCCCGGCACAGTTGTGCGACCGCACGGGAAGCCGCGCCGTACCCGAGCACGCGTTGACCGGCAGCCAATTGCTCTTCGAGCCAGGCAGCTACGGAACCCGCGTTGCGGACCGCCGCTTCCTGCAGTCCGGCAACGATTTTCGGCTCGGTCACGCCGGAATCGGCTTCTTCGGCGACGAGCGCCCGCATTGAGCTGTCCGGTTCTCCGCCGCGGCCGGCGGCCAAGAGAACCGTTCCGCCGTAAAGATCGAACCGGAACGCGGAGCGGGCGACGAGCCCGGCCGCTCGCAGCATTTCGACGAGGACCGGCGTCGAGTAGTACGCGTAGTGACCGTGGCGCAATGCGTTCCACTGTCCTTCGCGCAGAATCGAGGCCAGCGAATGGAATTGCAGCAGCAGCACGCCGTCGTCGGCCAGCCCGGCAACGCGGGCCTGCAGAGCGGCCTGCTGATCGGGTTCGTGCATGAGACCGAAACAGTCGACGATCACGTCAGCGTTCCCGTCAGACACCGGGGCGAGCCCGCGCGCGCCGAGCAAGGAAAGCCACGAACCACCGTGCGGGCTGCCGTATTCGCGGACAGTGCCGCTGGCGGGCAGCATTCCCGCGGCGTGGCTGACCGCGTCCGCCGCCTGCTCGACCAGCGCGGCCGGTTCGACTCCACGCGGTTCGTCCGGTTTGGTCTCGTCCTCGGCGAGCTGCGCGAGCCCGCATCCGGCGCACAACCACATCCGGAGCGGGAAGACGAGGTCCGGGCCCGGCTCGGAGAGCGCCGGGAAATGATCGGCTGGCGGTTGCGGGCCGAGGTCGAGCACCACGGCGCCGTCCGCCGATCGGCACCAGCGGCAGCGTGGCGAGGTCACCGCGAGAGTCCTTCCGGGGGGAAAATGGGCGAATGAGAGTCGAATCTTGTGCGCTTGCCGGAGTACTGGTGTTCGTGCCGGAACCGCATCACGACGACCGCGGCCTCTTCACCCGGACGTTCGACACGAAGATCGCCGCCGAACACGGTCTGGCCGCCGAAACGTTCCAGCAGGATTCCCAGTCGCGCTCGCGATCGGGAGTCCTGCGGGGCATGCACGGCCGATCCGGCCGCGGCGAGGCGAAACTGGTGCGCTGCGCGCGCGGCGCGGTGCACGACGTGCTCGTGGACATCCGCCCCGGGTCCGCGACGTTCGGCAGGCAACAGGCGTTCCGGCTCGACGACGTCGAGTTCGCGCACCTGTACGTTCCGCCGGGTTTCCTGCACGGGTTCCAGGTGCTCACGGAGTACGCCGATGTCTGCTATCGGATCGACCGCCCGCATGACCCGGCCGAGGATCTGGCGGTGCGGTATGACGACCCGGACTTGGCGATCGAGTGGCCGCTGCCGGTCACGCTGCTCAGCGCGCGCGACGCCGCTGCCGGGACGTGGGCCGACTTGGTCGCGAGCGTCCGGGGGTGACGTCATTGGGCTCGAGGCCGCAGGTCCGCGCCCAGCGTGCCGTCCGCCCGGCGGACCGAGAGGTGCGCGAGCCGGGTGAACCGCTGGTCGAAGGCGGCCTGGGTGAGGTGATGCTGTCGGTAGGCGTCCGCGAGTTCGCGGGCCCCGGCGGGCACCGTCCAGGCGCACGTGAACTCCGGCAGCGCGGCGCGGATCCGGCTGAAGTCGACCCGGTAGGACCGCGGGTCCGCACCGGCCTCGCCGGTGATCTGCAGGTCGGCTCCCGGCACCGCTTCCACGACGGCTTCGGCGATCTCGGAAACCCGCAGGTTGTTGGCCTCGGTGCCGACGTTGAACGCCTTCGCGTGCACCGCGTCGCGGGGAGCGGTCAGCGCCGCGGCGAAAGCGGTGGCGATGTCCTGGGCGTGCACCAGCGGACGCCAAGGCGTGCCGTCCGACAGCACCTTCACCGTGTTGGTCAGGATCGCATGGCCGACCAGGTTGTTCAGCACGATGTCCGCACGGAGCCGCGGGGAGAATCCGAATGCGGTGGCGTTGCGCAGGAAAACCGGGCTGAAATCGTCGTCGGCGAGGCCGAGCAGATCGTCTTCGACCCGCACCTTAGATTCGGCGTACGGCGTCACCGGCCGCAGCGGCGCGTCCTCGTCCACCAGACCGTCGTTTCCGCTGGCCCCGTAGACCGAACATGTTGACGCGTAAAGGAAACGCCGCACACCGGCGTCCTTGGCCAGTTGCGCCAGCCGGGTCGAGGCGCGGTGGTTGATCGCGTAGGTGATTTCCGGGTCCAGCGCGCCGAGCGGGTCGTTGGACAGCGCGGCGAGGTGGATCACCGCGTCGAAGCCCGCGACGTGCTCGGGGCGAACGTCGCGCAGGTCGACGCTCACCGCCTTGGGATCGTTGACCGCCGGACCGAGCACGCAGGTCGAGTACAGGCCCGAATCAAGGCCGACGATGTCGTGGCCCGCGGCGGCGAGGACGGGCGCCATGACCGTGCCGAGGTAGCCGAGGTGTCCGGTCAGAAGTACGCGCACGGGTCTTCCTCATCTCATTCCGTAGCGGAGCCGCGGGCTGCCGCGATCGTCAGTTTCGGTGCGTGGAAGGCCTCGGCGTACCGCTGCTGGCACTGCACGCCGCGCACCCGGGCGAGCCCGGCGAACGCTTCGTGGTCGAACCAGCCCCTCCCGTGCTGCGACGGGTAGTGCGCGGCGAGCAACTCGCTTTTCTCCCGGACGGTTTCCTCGCTCAGCGGGAAGAAGACCGTCGGCTGTGCGAGGTCGGACTCCCACTTCAGGATTTCGTAGCCGAGGATCAGGTGGTCGCGGAACGCGGTCGGCACGAGTTTCGCCAGTCCGCGGTGGTCCTGGTGCGCGTCGTGGGCGGCCGGGGCGAACACCAGGTCCGGTTCGCAGTTCCGGCGCACCGCCTCGAGCGCGTCCTTGGCCAGGTCCCATTGCGCCGGAAGCCGCCCGTCGCGGAGGTCCAGGACGGTCACCGCCACCTCCGCTTTGGGACAGAACGCCTCCAGCGCGGCACGTTCTTCGGCTTCCCGCGGCGTGCCTGCCCCGGACAGCACGAGCGCGGTCACGCGTACGCCCGGGTTGGCCCGGCACAGTTCGAGCAGACTCCCGCCGGCGCCGATCGCGATGTCGTCGCAGTGCGCGCCCAGCACCGCGATCTCCGAACAGACTTCGGGAAGCAGCGCCCGCATCAGCGTCCTGCCCGCGCGGTTTCCCAGAGCATCCAGGGCCGGTCCCCGTGCGCGTAGGCGGCGTTGAGCGAGAGCCGTTCCTTGACCGTGTCGGTAGGTTTCCAGAACCCGCGGTACGGATAGCCGAGCAGCTTGCCCTCCTTCGCCAGCCCGACACACCCGTCGGCCACGAGGTCGCCGTTCTCCGGGATGTGGTCGAAAACCTCTTGCCGGAGAACGAAATAACCGCCGTTGGACCACAGCGGCATCTCGCTCACCGGGGTGATCCCGCCGACGCGTCCGTCCGGGGCGAGTTCGACGCAGTGGAAGGTCGACTCCGGCGGGACGACCATCATCGAGGCGCCCGCGTCGGTGGCCGCGAACCGCGTGATCATCTCGTCGAGCGGTGCGTCGGTCAGGACGTCGGCGTAGTTGGCGAGGAACATCTCCTCGCCGTCGAGATAGGGGCGCACGCGCCGCAGGCGCTCCCCGATGGGAGATTCGATTCCGGTCTGCACGAAGGAAATCGACCAGTCGCTGATGTCTGTCGACAGCAGTTCGACCCGGCCGTCGCGGAGCACGAAGTCGTTGGACTCGGTCTCGCGGTAGTCGAGGAAGAAATTCTTGATGTGGTGCGCCCCGTACCCGAGGCACAGGACGAACTCGGTGTGCCCGAAGTGGGCGTAGTAGCGCATGACATGCCAGATCAATGGCCGGGGGCCGACCGCGGCCATCGGTTTCGGCAGATCGTCGTCGGTGCCGTTGCGCATGCGCATGCCGTAACCGCCGCAGAACAGAACGACCTTCACTTCACTGCCACCTCGACGATTTCCAGGCGCGGAATCGGGAAGACGAGCTTGCCGCCCCACGCGCCGACGTAGGAAAGCTGCTCGGTCAGTTCGTCCCGCAGGTTCCAGGGCAGGACGAGCACGTAGTCCGGCCGGTCGGCCGCGATCCGGTCCGGTTCCACGACCGGGATCCGGGTGCCCGGCGTGTACCGGCCGTGCTTGTACGGATTGCGGTCCACCGTGTAGGCCAGCAGGTCCGGGCGGATGCCGCAGTGGTTGAGCAGGGTGTTGCCCTTGCCTGGCGCGCCGTACCCGACGACCGTTTTCCCGGATTTCCGGGCGGCGAGGAGAAATTCGAGCAATTCGAGCCGGACGCGCGTGACCCGGTCGGCGAATTCGGTGTACCCGGACAGCTCGTGCAGCCCGGCGGCCTTCTCCCGCGCCAGCACGTCGACCATCCGCGCGCTCGGCTCCCCGGCGGCTTCCTCAGGCCGCGCCCAGAGCCGGATCGACCCGCCGTGCGTGGGAAGCAGTTCGACGTCGACGACGGTCAGGCCGCCCGCCGCCAGCGCCCGCCGGGCGGATTCGACGGTGTAGTACTGGAAATGCTCGTGGTAGATCGTGTCGTACTGGTTCTTTTCGATCAGCGTGAGCAGATGCTGCACCTCGATCGACACCCAGCCGTCGTTCGCGACGAGCGCCCGCAGTCCGTGGGTGAACCCGCGGATGTCCGGGATGTGGGCGTAGACGTTGTTCGCTACGACCAGGTCGGCCGGACCGTGTTCGGCGCGCACCTCCCGGCCGGTTTCCTCGGAGAGGAACGCGGTGTGCGTCGGCACGCCGGCCTCGCGGGCGGCCTGCCCGACGTTCACCGAAGGTTCCACGCCGAGACAACGGATTCCGCGTTCCACGACGTGCTTCAGGAGGTAACCGTCGTTGCTCGCGACCTCGACGACGAAGGACAGGTCGGTCAGCCCGAGCCGCTCGACCGCGGCGTCGGTGAACCGTTTCGCGTGCTCGACCCACGAGGTGGAAAAAGACGAGAAATACGCGTAATCGGTGAAAGTGTCGGCCGGATCGAGCAACGGCGGGAGTTGCGCGAGCCAGCATTCGGTGCACACTTCGAGATGCAGCGGGAAAGTCGGTTCGGGTTCGGCCAGCTGCGCGGCGGTCAGGAACCGCTCGCACGGCGGGGTCGCGCCGAGGTCGACCACGCTGGCGGTTCTTTCCGAACCGCAGAGTCGACATGTGGTCATGTACCAGGCTCCTCCGACTCGGATGCGCGATCTGCGTAGGGCAGGTCGATCCGCGCCCGGCCGTCGTTACAGCGTGCCGGGAACGTCGCCGGAGTCGATTCGGAACCGAGACCATGACAGCGGCGGAATGCCGCGAGGTGCTGGGACGAACGGGTGGGCGACCGGAGCCGGACGGCGCAGCCGCCACCCGTTCGTCAGCGGATCACAGTTTTTCCGCCGCCGGGATCACTTCGGTGGCGAACCGTTCGAGCACCGCCGGGTCCGGCACGCCGTGTGCCCAGCCGGTCGCGACGGTGAACCCGAGCTCCGACAGCCGGCCGAGTTCGTCCAGCAGTTCCCCGGTTTTCTCGCCGTTTTCGCCGGTGTCGAGCCGCAGCGAAGCGGTTTTCGTGATCTCGGAGTAGTCGCGGCCGACGTCCTCGCAGTGCTGCTTCAGGACTTCCAGTTTGCGCGGAAGGTCCGCGTTGGGCAGCAAATTGCAGATGTCGCCGTATTGCGCGACAAACCGCAGGGTCTTCTTCTCGCCGCTGCCCCCGATCATGATCGGCGGATGCGGACGCTGGATCGGCTGCGGGCTGTTGAGCAGCCGCTCACCGCTGAAATGCGTTCCGGTGAACGGTTCGTCGCTGTCCGACCACATCTGGTGGACGTACCGGAGCGCGTCCTCGAGCTGTTCGAACCGCTCCTTCATCGGCGGGAACCGGAACCCGAGCGCGCGGGATTCCTCCTCGTTCCAGCCTGCCCCGATGCCGAGGATCGCCCGCCCGCCGGACAGCACGTCGAGCGTCGTCGCCGCCTTCGCGAGCAGTCCGGGGTGGCGGTAGATGACGCCGGTGACGAGCGTGAGCAGCTTGACGCGCTCGGTGTGCGCGGCCAGGAAGCCGAGCGTGGTCCAGGCTTCCAGCATTTCGTGCTCGGGCGGGCCGTAGCTCGAAATCTGGAAGAAATGGTCCATCACCGACAGGTATTCGAACCCGGCCTCGTCCGCCGTCCGGGCCACCCGCGCCAGGTCCGCGCCGAGCGCCGCCGGGCCGTTCGGCCAGGTCTGCTGAGCCAGGTGCAACCCGAGTTTCATGCCAACTCCTTAACCGCCGGAATGATGTCTTGCGCGAAAATCTCGATCCGGTCCCGATCCAGGCCGCCGGGCAGCGGGCCGATCACGGCGTGCACGCCGAGCCGGTGCAGCCGCCGCGCCTCGGCGAGAAATTCGCCGGTTTTCTCCCCGGACGGACCGATGTCCAGGTAGTGGTAAACGGTCTTGGCGATCTCGGCGTAGTCGCGGCCCTCGGTTTCGCAGTGCCGCTTGAGCACGTCGAGCTTCCGTTCGAGATCCGGTCCGTTGCCGATGTTGCAGAAGTCGCCGTACTTCGCGACGAGCCGCAGCGTCTTCTTCTCGCCCCCGCCGCCGACCATGATCGGCGGCCGGTGCGGCGGCTGCGGACTATTGAGGAGCCGTTCGGCGGTGAAATGCTTGCTGGAGAAGGGTTTTTCGTCCTCGTCCCACATTTGCCGGACATACTGCAGGTTCTCTTCGAGCAGCTCGAACCGTTCCGAGGTGGACGGAAACGGGAAGCCGAGACCACGGGCTTCTTCTTCGTTCCATCCGGCTCCGATGCCGAGCATGGCCCGCCCGCCGGACAGCACGTCGAGCGTGGTGACCGCCTTCGCGAGCAGGCCGGGATGCCGGTAGATCGCGCCAGTGACGTAGGTGAACAGTTTCGCGCGCCGGGTGTGTGCGGCGAAGTAGCCGAGCGTCGTGTACGCCTCAAGCATGGGGCGATCGCTCGGACCGACACTGGGAATCTGGAAGAAGTGGTCCATCACCGCGAGATACGCGAACCCGGCGTCGTCCGCCGCCCGCACCGCCTCGGCGAGTTCGCCGCCGAGCGCGGCAGTCCCTCCCGGCAGCGTGAAGTCGGGCACTTGGAGGCCAAGTTCCATACCCGACACCGTATACCTGGAGTAACTTCATGTGCGCAGTCAGAAATCGCGCACCACGTTGACCGTGCCGTGCAGCGGATCGGTCACGTACACCGTGCGCGTGCGCTGATCCACCGCCACGGCGCCCGGATTCACCCCGAGGCTCAGTTCGCCGGTCAGCGTCCCGGTTTGTCCGTCCACGCGGGACAGTCCATTTTGCCCGCCGTTGGTGTACACGACATCGCTGCCCTGATGCACCGCGAGCGACGAAGCTTCGCTGCGCAGCAGCACCGTCTTCACCTGCGCCCGCGCCGCGCCGTCCACAATGGACATATGGTGGATCGCTGAATTCGCGACGAACACGGCCCCGCTCAGTTCGTGGACGTCGATCCCGGTAGGAGAAGCACCCACCGGAACGCTCGCGGTGAACGCGCCCGCGTCCAGGTCGCAGATCTCGACCGAATTCGTGTTCGGGCTTGTGCAGTAGGCGCGCCGTCGGCCGCGGTCGAGCGCGATTCCGGCGAGGCCCGGCTTCGGCGCGGGCAGCAGGTCCTGCTGAGTGAGACTGATGCTGTCCAGCACCGCGAACGTGCCGGTCTTGCCGCTCACCGCGTATACGAGGTTGGCCTGCGGATCGATCGCGAGCGCCGACGCCCCCGCCCCCGCGCTGACGGCGCTCAGGAACCGGTGCGTCTGGCTGTCGAAGGCGAGCACTGTGCCGCCGGCCGGATTGGCGACGTAGATCCGCTCGGCGTCCACCGCCACATCGCTCGGTTCCCCGCCCACCGCGAGCGCGGCCACGACCCTCGCCGCGTCCGGATCGAGCACGACGACCATGCCGGACGCCTGGTCGGCGGCGTACACGAGCCCGGTGACCGGACTCACCGCGAGCGCCGCAAGCGTCCCGCCGACCTGCACGCTGGTGACCCGCCCGGACGCCCCCGCGGTACCGCCGAGCAGTGCCGCCGCACCCGCGCTGACCAGGCCGAACAGCCCTCTCCGGGACCACTGGGAACCGCGCATCGCTCACCTGCCCCGGTCGGTTGGGTTGCCCGCCGACCCTAACCCGGACGAGGATCGGCTGAAGGAACTTCGCGTCCCCCGATCGCGTTGTTTCCAGTGAGTAACCCACCTTGCGGCACCTGCCAGAGCGGACGGAGGCGAGCGCGCGTGCACAAGCACCACAACGGGCTGAAGACGGCGATGCTGCTCGGTCTGCTCTCCGCGATCATCGTCGGGATCAGCGGATTGTTCGGCCGCGGAGCGCTGGTGATCGGCCTGATCGTGGCGCTGGGGATGAACGCCTACGCCTACTTCAACTCCGAGAAAATGGCCCTGCGCGCGATGCACGCGCGGCCGGTGTCGGAGGTCGAGCAGCCCGCGATGTACCGGATCGTGCGGGAACTGGCGACGTCCGCGCGGCAGCCGATGCCCTCGCTGTACGTGAGCCCCACCGCGGCGCCCAACGCCTTCGCGACCGGGCGCAACCCGCAGCACGCGGCTGTGTGCTGCACCACCGGGATCCTGGAACTGCTCGACGAACGCGAGTTGCGCGCGGTGCTGGGGCACGAGCTGTCGCATGTGTACAACCGGGACATCCTGATCTCGTGCGTCGCCGGGGCGCTGGCGAGTGTGGTCAGCGTGCTGGCGAACATCGCGTTTTTCTTCGGCGGGAACGACCGCGAGGGCAACCCGTTCATGTCGCTGCTGCTGGTCTTGATCGGCCCGATCGCGGCCGGGGTGGTGAAGATGGCGGTGAGCCGGTCGCGGGAGTACCAGGCGGATGCTTCCGGGGCTGAGCTGACCGGTGATCCGCTGGCGCTGGCCTCGGCGTTGCGGAAGCTGGAGCGGGGGACCCGGGCCGCGCCGCTCGCCCCCGAACCGGCGGTGGTTTCGCAGTCGCATCTGATGATCGCGAACCCGTTCCGCCCCGGGGCCGGGCTGAGCAAGATGTTCTCGACGCACCCGCCGATCGAGGACCGGATCCGGCGGCTCGAGGAGATGGCCCGCGGCCGCTGACCCGCGTTACTCCCATTCCGCGGTAGCCGGATCCACCCCGTGCACGATCGCGTTGGCGAAGATCACGTCCCGCAGCCAGCCCGCGAGGCCCGGTGCCAACGCGTCGTAGTACTCCGTGTATCCGGCTTCCTCCACGAACTTCCGCCCGAGACACACCTGCATCGAATGCGTGCAGTCGAAGTACCGCGACAAGGTCGCCCGATGCCGCTCCGCGAGCGTGTTCGCCTCCGCCGACCCAGGCTCGACCCCCGCCCGCCGCGCCGCCGCCAGGTCCGCGTGAAGCGTCTCGTGCTCGGCCGCGGCCTCCTGCCAGTCCTGCGGGGTCAGTTCGGTGGTCCGCTCGCGGTACTCCGCCCACTGCCGCGTGTCGCCCCAGCGCTCCGCGGCCTCGTCGACCCACTCCGGATCCCACTCGGACCCGAAGATCTCGACCTGCTGCTCCGCCGTCAACTGCATCCCGCCCCGGGTCGCCGCCGCCATCCGGTCCACCGCGGACGCCATGTGCTCCAGCCGCGCGATCCGGTCGCGCAGCTCGCGCCGCTGCCGAGTCAGATGCGCGTGCGCGTCGGCGGTCGGATCGTCCAGCAGCCGCCCGATCTCCGACAGGGGAAAGCCGAGTTCGCGGTACACGAGCACCCGATGCAACCGCGCGATGTCCTCGGCGGAGTACACCCGGTAGCCGGCCCTGGTGCGCCCGCTCGGACGCACCAGGGCGACGGCGTCCCAGTGATGCAGGGTTTTGACACTCACGCCGACCAGCGTCGCCGTGCGTCCGACAGTGAGGCCGTCTTGCTCGGTCACGACCTCAGTGTCGCAGCTCACGAGCGTGGCACGTCGATCCCCGCAGCACGCATCCCCTCCGCGACGGGCCCGTCCGGATCGATCGGCTCCGCCGCGGTCATCACGACCCTCATGCCCTCCGGCGTGACGACCGTCAACTCCCGCGAGTTCCACGGCATCAACTCCGGCCCGCTAGTGCACCCCGGCGCGATTTCCTCACACCGCTTGGCGATTTCGTCGAGTTCGCTGAGCACGCAGGAGAAACTGATGCTGACTTCACTCGGTGCGGCCGGGGTCCCGGGCTTGAGCAGAACGTCCTGAAACGCCCAGCGCCGCAGATGCACGATCTGGCCGGGCAAGGTGAACAGGTTGTCGAAGCCGAGCCCGCGAAGCCAGAAGTCCGTGGAGGCATCGAGGTCGGCGGTGGGCACGTTGGGGAACATCGGCATCCCGTAGAAGCCGAGATAGTTGCCCGGAGACACCGCGTCGTAGGCGGGGGTGGGAACCGGGCCGCGAAATTCGTTCATGGGGAGAGGGTGGAGCCTCCTGTCGCAGGAGGGTCAAGTCCGCGGATACGACGAACGCCCCGGGTGTCCGGGGCGTTCGTGTGGGTGTGGCAGGTGAGGGATTCGAACCCCCGAAGGCTGAGCCGTCTGATTTACAGTCAGATCCCTTTGGCCGCTTGGGTAACCTGCCATGGCCGGGCGAACCGGCCGGGAAGAAGGATACCCAACGGTCCGGACGGCCGGTCAACCGGGATCCCCCGGCGCTACGCTGGGGGTCCCTGACGAGCTGAGACAAGGTGTGAGGACACGTGGCGGATCCCTCTTTCGACGTGGTGAGCAAGGTCGACCGCCAGGAGGTGGACAACGCGCTCAACCAGGCCAGCAAGGAACTGGGCACGCGGTTCGACTTCCGCGGCACCGGAACCGGCATCAGCTGGTCCGGCGAGGAAGCCATCGCGATCGAGTCGGAGACCGAAGAGCGCGCCCTCGCGGCGGTGGAGGTCTTCAAGGAGAAGCTGATCAAGCGGAACATCTCGCTGAAGGCCTTCGAGGCAGGCGAGCCCGCGATCTCCGGCAAGATTTACAAGATCAGCGGCAAGATCCTGCAGGGCATCGCGTCGGACAAGGCGAAGCAGATCGCGAAGTTCATCCGCGACGAGGGCCCGAAGGGCGTCCAGGCCCAGATCCAGGGCGACCAGCTGCGGGTGTCGGGCAAGAAGAAGGACCAGCTGCAGGAGGTGATCTCGTTGCTGAAGGGCAAGGACTTCGAGATCGCGCTGCAGTTCACCAACTACCGGTGACCTACAGGTGCTGCGGACGCCAACACGTCCGCAGCACCTCACCAGGCGGTGAAGGTCCAATCCGCCTCGAACGTCTCCACTGCCACATACGTGGGTCCTTCGAGAGGGAACTCCTCGGTGGTCTGGCCGATGTGGTTCACCGCCAGGTGCGGGTAGCCGTCCGCCAGCACCCAGACTCCGTTCGAGCCCTTCGAGCCCGTGAAGAACTTCCCCGTCACCATCCCTGGCGGCACCGCGAGGACCGCGTCTCCGTGGCCGTTGTACGGCTTGCCCGGTTCGACAGGCGGCACTCCGCGGTAATCGGTGATCGTCGCGGTCCACGCACCCTTCGCCTCGACCGTCAGCGTGTGGACGGATTTGCCGCCGGGGGAGACGTTGAACCAGGCCGTCCCGTGGTAGGCGTCGCCGTCGTTGACCAGCAGGCTTTCGGTGCCGTCGGTCGTCACCGCGATGTGCCCGGTGCACTTCGGACAGTCGAAGGTGAGGAATCCCGCCACCCCGGACGGCCAGGTCAGCGGCACGGTCGCGTTGTTCTTGCCCTGATGGGTCTCCGTCGGGTTCTCGGCGAGGCGTGGCTTCTCCGGACGCGGCGGCGGAGGCAGCACCGGCGCGGGGGAGTCGCCGGGTTCGTCTTCCATCGGGTACGCGATCGCCCCGATGCCGCTCGGCTGCAGTGAGCACGACGCGGTGAGCGCTACCGCCGCGCAGACGGCGGCCAGACGCACTGCGGTGCGGCGCATGATTCCCCCTCGCTTGCCCCGACGGGGCCTCCGGATGATCTTTCGTCACGCTCCGCCCAGTCGTTACGAAACGGGCGCCCTGAACAGCCCAGTGATCTCCTCGAAGGGGTGGACTCACGCGGGTGACCAGGCGAAATCGATGGTGGCGACGCGACCACGTGGTGTAATCGCCCGGCTGGTCGTGAGAGGAGTTTCTGGATGCGCCGTTGGACTCCCGTGCTTGCTTTCCTCACCTCGCTGGCGGTCCTCGTGACCGCGATCGCGCCGGTCGCGGAAGCCGCCGACCGGAAGCTGCTCGTCCCCGGCTTCGGCTCGTACCCGCGGCTGATCCGGCTGGAGCACTCGCCGTTCGGGCGCGGGAACATCATCGCGTCGCTGACCAGCGAGGACGGCAACGGCCGGTTCGCGCCGATCCTCGAGAGCACCGACGAAGGCGCGAGCTTCCACCAGATCGGCGAGATCCGCGACTCCGACGCCCGGTCCGGCCAATGCTGCGGAACCCTCTACGAACTGTCGCAGCGGGTCGGTCGCCTGCGGGCGGGCACGCTGCTGTGGGCGGCGACCTACCGGCAGGACGCGGGGCCGCAGCGCCGGATGGGGATCAAGGTGTGGGCCAGCCGCGACGGCGGGCACAACTGGCGGTACCTGTCCGAGGCCGCGCTCTCGCACAACCACGACGGCGTCTGGGAACCGGAGTTCACTGTGGACGCCGGCGGCACGCTCTGGCTGCACTACGCCGACGAGACGCAGGCCCCGAAGTACGGCCAGGTGCTCAACCGCGTCGCCTCGACCGACGGGATCAACTGGGGCACCAAGCAGCTCACCATGGCCATCGGACCGTCCCGGGTGCGTCCGGGCATGCCGATCATCCGCAGGCTGCCCGACGGCCGGTACTGGTTCGGCTACGAGATCTGCAACTACCGCGACCGCTACTGCGATCCGTATTACAAAATCTCCGCGGACGGCGCGAACTGGGGCGATCCGGCCGATCCCGGCACCAGGGTGAACACCGCGAGCGGCAACTACTTCCAGCACGCCCAGACCACCACGCTGTTCCCCGGCGGCCCGAACGGCGTGCGGCTGGTGATGGTCGGCCAGATCTACACGACCGCCGACGGCGCCCCGGTGGCCGGAAACGGGCAGACGCTGCTGGCCAACGACAACTTCGGCGCCGGCAACTGGTACGAACTGCCCGCGCCGGTCCACATCAGCGGCATCTACAACAACTACTGCCCCAACTATTCGTCCACCGTGCTGCCGGTCGACGGCGGGAAGAACGTGCTGGAGATCGCCACCGAGTACGCGCACGGCTGCCAGGCGTTCTTCGGGAAAGGTCCGGCTTTCTGAGTTGTGCGAAGCCCCGGACGGCCTCCATGCTCACTCGGTACGGTGAACACCACCACCGCATTGAGGAGGGGCTGTGAAGGGCATCGTGCTCGCCGGGGGCAGCGGAACCCGTCTGCATCCGATCACGCAGGCCGTGTCGAAGCAGCTGCTGCCGGTCTACGACAAACCGATGATCTACTACCCGATCTCAGTGCTCATGCTGGCCGGGATCCGGGAGATCCTGATCATCTCGACCCCGGCCGACCTGCCGAACTTCCGCCGCCTGCTCGGCGACGGCAGCCAGTTCGGGCTCTCCTTCTCGTTCGCGGAACAGCCGAGCCCGAACGGTCTCGCCGAGGCGTTCGTGATCGGCGCGGACTTCGTCGGCGACGATTCCGTCGCGCTGGTGCTCGGCGACAACATCTTCTACGGCCAAGGCTTCTCCACGACCCTGCGCACCGCCGCGACCGACCTGGACGGCTGCGTCCTGTTCGGCTACCAGGTGAAGGACCCCGAGCGCTACGGCGTCGGCGAGGTCGACGAGAACGGCACCCTGCTGTCCATTGAGGAAAAGCCCGAGAAGCCGCGGTCGAACAACGCGATCACCGGGCTGTACTTCTACGACAACGAGGTCGTCGACATCTCCCGCAACCTGAAGCCCTCCGCGCGCGGCGAGCTGGAGATCACCGACGTCAACCTCTCCTACCTGCGCCGCGACCGCGCCAAACTGATCGAGCTGAGCCGCGGTTTCGCCTGGCTCGACACCGGCACGCACGATTCGCTGCTGGAAGCCGGCCAGTTCGTGCAGGTGCTGGAACACCGGACCGGGGTGCGGATCGCGTGCCTGGAAGAGGTCGCGTTGAAGATGGGCTTCATCAGCGCGGACGAATGCCACGCGCTGGGCACCAAACTGGCGAAGTCCGGATATGGCGAGTACGTGATGAACGTGGCCTTGCTCGCGGGGGCGCAGGGCTGACCCGGAGGGGAAATTTGTGAGTTACGACCTGGGGGTATGGGCTGGGGATGCCGAGGATCCGCAAGCCCGCTACGCCAGCCTTTGCGACAGCTCTGGTTCGGCTGCTCCGGAGCTGGACGGGTTCTACCGCGACCTGACCGCGAAATACCCGGAACTGCACGAGGATCCCGAAGCGTCTCCGTGGAACGCGGCGATCGAGGTCTCCGGCGATGGCGCGGTATTGGCGATCCAGCACGCGCGCGCGGTCGAGGTGACGCGTGTTGTCCTTGACCTGGCACGAAAACACGGCTTGACGGTGTTCAATCCGCAGACCGGCGAGGTGCACCGGCCGAGCGTGCTGGACCTGACCATGTGCGACGGTTCCCGCGTGGAAAACCCTGACGCAGCAGGGATCAAGGCGGCGCTGGGCCGGTTGTCGGCGAAAAATTGGTACGCCGTCTTGGAACGCGGCGACCACTATGTCCAAATAGGACAGGGCAAGTTCGCGGCGGCTCCGCGGGGGAAGTTCGCGCTGGAGCGCCGGGACGGGTCGCCGGAGCGGCATTACCGCACGGAGGTCGGAAGCCTGGCGGAGGTGGTGACGGCGTTCACCGGCTTTGCCGCGCAGGATTCGTCTTGGGCGGAAGGCTTCGAATGGGAGAAGGTCGACTTCTCCTGACGTGCCGTGAAGGGCTCCTTGAGGGAATCAGATTCCTTCAAGGAGCCCTTCACGGACCTACGGTCAAGCCGCCTGTCGAACCTCCGAAGACGCTGGCGTCAAAGCCAACTCCAGCACCTCCCGCACGTTCGCCACCGCGTGCACCTCCAGCTGCGACAGCACCTCCGTCGGCACGTCATCCAGATCCGGCTCGTTCCGCTGCGGGATGATCACCGTCTTCATCCCCGCCCGGTGCGCGGCCAGCAGCTTCTGCTTGACCCCGCCGATCGGCAGCACCCGCCCGGTCAGCGACACCTCTCCGGTCATCGCCACATCGGCCCGGACCACCCGGCCCGACAGCAGTGACGCCAGCGCGGTCGTCATCGTGATGCCCGCCGAAGGTCCGTCCTTCGGCACCGCGCCTGCCGGGACGTGTACGTGGATTCCCCGCTCTCGCAGGTCTCCCACCGGCAGTTCCAGCTCCGCACCGTGCGAGCGCAGGTACGACAGCGCGATCTGCACCGACTCCTTCATCACGTCACCCAGCTGCCCGGTCAGCTGCAGGCCCGACGCCCCGCTCTCCGGATCGGCCAGCGACGCCTCGATGTACAGCACGTCTCCGCCCGCGCCGGTGACGGCCAAACCCGTTGCCACGCCTGGCAAAGATGTCCGCTGGGTCGCCGTCGGCAGCGACGATTCCGGTACGTGCCGCGGGCGGCCGAGGTAGGTCTCCAGGTCCGCCGCCGCAATCGACAGCGGCAGCGAGACCGAACCCAAAGCCACCTTCGTCGCGATCTTCCGCAGCACCTTCGCGATCGTCCGGTTCGCGTCGCGCACTCCGGCCTCGCGGGTGTACTCCGCGGCGATCCGGCTGAACGCGTCGTCGGTCAGCACCACGTCACCGGAGGCCAGACCGGCTCGCTCGAGTTCGCGGGGGAGCAGGTGATCCCGCGCGATGGTGACCTTCTCGTGCTCGGTGTAACCGTCCAGCGTCACCAGTTCCATCCGGTCCAGCAGCGGGCCGGGGATGGTTTCCAGCGCGTTGGCCGTCGCCAGGAAGACCACATCGGACAGATCCAGCTCCACCTCGAGGTAGTGGTCGCGGAACGTGTGGTTCTGTTCCGGGTCCAGCACTTCGAGCAGCGCGGCCGTCGGGTCGCCGCGGTAATCGGCGCCGACCTTGTCGATCTCGTCGAGCAGCACGACCGGGTTCATCGAGCCGGCTTCCTTGATGGCTCGCACGATCCGGCCGGGCAAAGCGCCGACGTACGTGCGCCGGTGGCCGCGGATCTCCGCCTCGTCCCGGATGCCGCCCAGAGCGACGCGCACGAACTTGCGCCCCATCGCCCTCGCGACCGATTCGCCCAGCGACGTCTTGCCGACCCCGGGAGGGCCAGCGAGCGCCAGCACCGCGCCGGAACGCCGTCCGCCGACCGGGCCGAGGCCCGATTCCGCGCGGCGCTTGCGCACGGCCAAGTACTCGATGATCCGTTCCTTGACGTCGTCCAGACCCGCGTGGTCCGCGTCGAGCACGGCGCGCGCGGCGGCGATGTCGTAGACGTCCTCCGTCCGCTCATTCCACGGCAGCTCCAGCACCGTGTCGAGCCAGGTCCGGATCCAGCCGCCCTCGGGCGACTGCTCGGAAGTCCGCTCCAGCTTGTCGACCTCGGCCAGCGCGGCCTTGCGCACCTCGTCCGGCAGGTCGGCGGCCTCGACGCGGGCGCGGTAGTCGTCGTCGGCCGCGGTGCCGTCGAGTTCGCCCAGTTCCTTGCGGATCGCTTCGAGTTGGCGGCGCAGCAGGAATTCCTTCTGCTGCTTCTCCATCCCGTCCGCGACGTCCTTGCGGATGGTCTCGGTGACCTCCAGCTCGGCCAGGTACTCCCGGCTCCACTCGAGGGCCTTCTCCAGCCGGACGCTGACGTCGAGCGCGCTCAGCAGCTCCAGCTTCTGGTCGGTGGACAGGTACGGCGCGTTGCCTGCCAGGTCGGCGATCGCGGACGGATCCTCGACCTGCTGGACGGCGTCGATCATCTGCCAGCCGCCGCGTTGCTGCAGCACCGAGATGACCACGGCCTTGTACTCGGCGGCGAGCTGCGCGGTGCGGTCGTCGGAAGTCTCGTCCGCGGAGTCGGCGTGCACCCAGCGGGCCGCGCCGGGGCCGTCGGCGATCCGGCCGACGGAAGCGCGCGAGGTGCCGCGGAGCAGCACGGCGGTCTTGCCGCCGGGGACGCGGCCGATCCGTTCGACGGTCGCGACGGTGCCAAGTTCGGCGTACTCGCCGTGCACGCGCGGGACGATCAGGACTTCGGCCTTGCTCGCCGCGCCCGAGCGGATCCCGGGGAACGACGCGGTCGCGGGGGTCTTGGCTTGAGCGGACTCCACTGCGGCCCGGGTCTCTGCGTCGCCGAGGTCGAGCGGGACCACCATGCCCGGCAGCACGACGTCGTCATCGAGCGGGAGGACGGGCAGGAGGCGGGGGTCGGACATGTGCACTCCTCGAATAAGTTGAGTCTGCAGTGCTCAACTCTCCGAAGGGCGGGTTTGTTTCCCAGGGAGTGTTCGCTGGGAGAGAAGTCAGGGCTTGACCGCGACGGCGCCCCAGGCGAACGGCCGGACCTCCGCGGCGAACTCCGACACCGGCTCGTCCGGCCGCCAGTCCGGCAGCGCACTCATCCCCGGCTCCAGCAGCGGCCAGCCGCCGAAGAACGGCAGGATCTCCTCGTCCGAGCGCAGGTACGCCGGGTTCGACGTGTCCCGGTACGCGTCGACGAACGCGCGGACCTCGGCGGCCCGTTCCGGCGGCGCGTTGTCCCGGCAGGTGCCGTGCGTGACGGCCAGCCACGACCCGGGCGCGAGCTGGTCGCGGTAGGCGGCGACCAGCTCTTCCGGGCGGTCGCCGGGGCCGAGGAAGTGCAGCACGGTGATCATCAGCAGGCACACCGGCTGCGACCAGTCGATCAGCTCCTCGGTGATCTCGTCGGCGAAGATCGCTTCCGGATCGCGGATGTCGCGTTCGACGATCCCGGCCCAGTCGGTCGCGTCCTCGCCCTCGAGGATCACCCGCGAATGTGCCGCCGCGACCGGTTCGTAGTCGACGTACACGACCCTCGCCGGCAGCCGATCGCGGACGATCTCGTGCACGTTGCCCGCCGTCGGCACGCCCGAGCCGAGGTCCACGAACTGCCGGATCCCCGCGTCGAGCGCGGCCCGGACGACCCGGTTCATGAACGCCCGGTTCTCCCGCGACATCGGCCGGATCAGCGGCCACACCTTCTCGACGCGGCGGCCGAATTCCCGGTCGACCGCCCAGTTCTGGGTGCCGCCGAGGTACCAGTCGTAGATCCGGGCGGCGGACGGTTTGTCGACGTCCACGCCCCGCGGTGCGTCCGGCGCGGTCACGGCTTGCGCGCCACCGCGCACCAGGCGAACGGGCGGGCCTCCGCCTCGACCGCGTTCAGCTCGCGCTCCGGCCGCCAGTCCGGCAGATGCGTGATCCCCGGCTCCAGCAGCGGCCAGCCGCCGAAGAACGGCTCGATCTCTTCGCGGTCGCGCAGCCACATCGGGTTGCTCGTCTTGCGGTACTGCTCGACGAACCAGCGCAGCCCCTCCAGCGCGGGACCGCTGCCGTCGCCCTCGCTCATCTGCGAGATCGCCAGCCAGCTGCCGGACACGAGCTTGTCCCGGTAGGCGCGCACGACGGCGTCCGGATCGTCGTCCGGGCCGACGAAGTGCAGCACCGCCATCAGCATCACGCACACCGGCTTGTCGAAGTCGATCAGCTCGCGGGTGCGCGGGTGGTTCAGCACCGCCCGGGGATCGCGCATGTCCGCCTGCACGATGCCGGCCCAGTCGGTGGCCGCCTCGTCCTCGAGGATCAGCGTCGCGTGCGCCACGGCCACCGGCTCGTAGTCGACGTAGACCACGGTGGCCTCGTCGTCGTCGCCCAGCGCGGCCTCGACCACCTCGTGCACGTTGCCCGCGGTCGGCACGCCGGAGCCGAGGTCGAGGAACTGCCGGATGCCCGCGTCCAGCGCGGCGCGCACCACGCGGTTCATGAACTCGCGGTTCTGCTTCGCGCCGGGCCGGGCGAGCGACCACATCTTCTCGACCTTGCGGCCGAATTCCCGGTCCACCGCCCAGTTCTGCTTGCCGCCCAGGTACCAGTCGTAGACCCGCGCGGCCGAAGGTTTCTCGACATCGACGCCTTCCGGCGCTTTCGGTGCAGCGTCGGGCTTTTCGGTCACTGGGACTCCCCTCGAACAGGCCGTACCGCGCCAGACTAGCGAGAACGCACGGCGGGCCGGCGTTGCCAGCCGGTCCACAGCGGCCGGTAGCCCTGCGCGTACCAGAACGGCGTCGACCGCGGGTTCGCCACGGCGTGGTGCAGCAGCACGACATCCGCGCCCGCCTCGTCGAAGACCTGGTGCGCGTGCGCGGCCAGCGCGGTGCCGACACCGGAGGACCGAGCGGCCTCGGAAACCGCCAGCGACGACAGGTAACCCACGCGGGAAGCGGCCACCCGGTGCCGGATCCAGCCGGTCTCGTCGGGCATCTGCAGCACGACCATGCCGAGCGGCTGGCCGTACAGCTCCGCGATCCAGACCTGCGGTTCAGGCCGTTCGAGGTGGTGCAGCAGTTCCTTGGCGATCAGCTCCTCGACGCCGGGACGGAGCGTGATCCGGCCGAACTGCGCGTCGTACCGCTGCAGTTCGAGCTGCAGCGCGACCGCGGTGGAGAGGTCGTCCGGCGTCGCGTGCCGGATGCAGACGCCCGGCGTCGCGTCGGGTCCGGCGGCCATCCGCTGCGCCGGGCGCACCGCCAGCACGCCGACCGGGGCGAAGCCGTGCCGGAGGAGTTCGGTGGCCCCGGCGGTGTCGCGGCTGGGCCGGGAGAGCACCGCGGCGCACTCCGTATCCCCCACTCGGGCGAGGGACCGCAGGTGTTCATCCCATCGAGTGAGCAACGCGTCGAGTCCGGCGGCCGGATCGGGACCGGCGAGCTGGACCTCCAGCCGGTGCTCGACGAGCGCCCGCCACATCGACCGCGGGCTGTCCGGGCCGAGCCCGGTGCAGGTGGTCAGACCGGCCGCGGTGGTGTCGCCGACCTCGGCGGAAAGCAGGACGGAATCCCCTCCGACCTCGAAGGGGAGTGGCGCGGGAAGCAGCGCGTCCACCGTGGCGATGCGCGCCGCATGCCCGGTGGCTGTCACGTCGTTGTGCATGCCGCCATTGTCCGCCGACCGGGCCGGAAAAGACCCCCAGAACACTCCCCGGCCCGGGGGTTCCGGGGCGAACCGGGAGTTTCACTCCTTGGTCCACGCAGGTCAGAGAAGAACGCCCATTGTTAACCCTGGGGTGATCTCCTACTGTCTCGAAAGGGACGCCGGTACGCCCTACGGGGTAAGGTGGCGCCCTCGCCCACACCTGACGTCACGGACGAGCGCGACCGGGCAGCCGGGAAGGAAGGTCGGATGCCGGACAGCAACGCCCATCCCGGTACCGCGCCGGAGGCGATGGGCTCGGGAGGTGCTGGCTCCGCACCGGCCGAAGGCCGCACGGACGAGAGCCGCTTCCGCGTTTACACCTTCTTCGTGCTGGGTCTCGGCCTGCTCGCGGCCTTCGCCGTCGGCGCCTGGCTGCCGTTCCACGGTTCGGCGAAGCTCTGGTGGATCGGCCCGGTGCTCGCGGTCGCGTTCCTGCTCGCCGAACAGCTCGGCATCAACGTCGACGTCCGCAGCGGCATTTCGTGGACCATCTCGTTCACCGAGATTCCGCTGGTAATCGGTTTCTTCGTCGCCCCGTTCGAAGTGGTGCTCGCCGCGCATCTCGTGGCGGGCATCGGCACGCTGCTGGCCCGCAAGGTCGCCGGCCGCGTCCTCTACAACGCGGGCGCGTTCCTGCTCGAAATCACCGGCGCGTTCGCCGTCGCCGGGCTCGTGCACCTGGCCATGGGCGGCGGGCCGACCATGCCGTGGGTCGCCGCGCTCGCCGGAACGCTCACCGCGCCGCTGGTCAGCACGCTGCTCGCGCTGGCCGCCGTGCGCGTGCTGCGCCGCCGGATGCGCGTGAGCACCGCGATCCGGCTGACCGGCCGCATCCTCGTGGTCGGCTTCGTCAACGCCTCGGTCGGCCTCACCGGCTACCTCGTCATCGCGAGCACCCCGCAGGCCTGGCCGCTGGTGCTGGCGGTGTTCCTCGGCCTGACCGCGCTGTACTGGGCTTACTCCGATCTGCTTCGCGAACAGCGGGACATGGAAGCGCTGTCCGACGTCAGCCTGATGGTCGCGCGGTCCGGACAGCAGGCCGCCGCCCGTCCGGCGAGCCGTGGCGAGGAACTGGTGGGCGGCGTCGACGTGCGCGAATGGGCCACGATCGCCGAGCGGATCAAGGACCAGCTCGCCGCCGGACGCGTCGTGCTCCGGCTGCGGCTCGAGCCCGAAGACCCGATGCGCGTCGTGGTCGCGGGCAACGAACTCCCGGCTTCGGACCCGGCCAGCGACGACCCGCTGCTGCGCCTGCCCGGCGCGCACGTGCGGCACTTCCGGATCACCGAGGCCAACCCGGACGTCCGCGCGGCGCTGCTGGAACGCAGTGCGCAGGAAGCGCTCGTGGTGCCGCTGCGCAGCGCGAACCGGCTGCTCGGCGTCGTCGAAGCGCACGACCGGCTCTCGCGCTGGCGCGGTTTCGGCAAGTACGACGTCCAGTTGCTCGGCACGATGGCCAGCCACCTCGCGACGTCGCTCGACAACCGGCGGCTGCTCGCCACGCTCCGCCACGACGCCTACCACGACCCGCTCACCGGGCACCTGAACCGGCCGGGATTCCAGCAGGTCTCGCGGGATCCGCTGCGCGAATCGGCGGAGGTCGTGGTGCTGCGGATCGACCTCGACGTCTTCTCCACGGTCAGCGACGCGCTTGGCTACTCGTGGGCGGACCGGATGGTCGTCGCCGCGGGCACTCGCATCCGCGGTGCCCTCGGCCCGGACGTCCCGCTCGCCCGGCTCGAAGGCGCGTCCTTCGCCGCACTGCTCGTGGACTGCACGATCGAAGACGCACACCGCGCCGCGGAACGGCTTCGCGTGCAGCTGTCCGAGCCGTACCCGGTGGACCGGCTTTCGGTCGAGGCCAACGCGATGATCGGCTACGCCAGCTCAGTGGACGACGCCGGCGAAGTCGACGTCGACGGCTTGCTGCAGCGCGCCGATGTCGCCGTCCGCGCCACTCGCGGCGGCGAGGAAGTACGCGGCTACGTGCCGAGCATGGGACAGATCTTCCTGCGCCGGTTCCAGATGGTCACGCAGTTCCGGCAGTCGCTCGAAGACGGCCACGTCTCCGTGCATTACCAGCCGAAGGTGACGCTGCCGAACCGGCAGGTGCAAGGCGTCGAGGCGCTCGTGCGCTGGGTGCACCCGGAGTTCGGCAGGCTCGGCCCGGACGAGTTCGTGCCCGCGATCGAGGCGGCCGGCCTGATCGGCGTGCTGACGTCGTTCGTGCTGGAGCAATCGCTGAAGCGAGTGCGCAAGTGGCTCGACGAGGGCCTGCGGATCTCCGCGGCGGTGAACCTGTCGGTGCGGAACCTGTCCGACGACGACTTCCCGGCGAAGGTCCAGCGCGAACTGGAACGCTTCGACGTGCCGCCGGAACTGCTGACGTTCGAGCTGACCGAGTCCGGCGTGATGTCCGACCCGCAGAAGGCGCTGCCGATCCTGCGCGAGCTGCATTCGCTGGGCATCGTGCTGGCGGTGGACGACTTCGGCACCGGCTACTCGTCGCTCGCGTACCTGCGCCAGCTGCCGGTGGACCAGGTCAAGATCGACAAGAGCTTCGTGCTCGGCATGGGCACGGATCTCGGCGACCTCGCGGTGGTGCGGTCGATTGTCGAGCTCGGGCACTCGCTGGGCCTGACGGTCGTGGCGGAAGGCGTCGAGGAGGACGTGGCGCGCGATCAGCTCGAGGCGATGGGATGTGACGTCGCCCAGGGCTATCTGATCTCGCGGCCGCTGCCGGAGGACCGCCTCGAGGCGTGGCTGCAGGCCCGCACGGCACGCTCGCCGGGACGGCACTCGGAGACCGTGCTGACCCTGCTGACCTGAGGTTTTGCGGTTAACCGACCCCGGTTGCACGTGCGGGTGAAGGGGCTTGCTAATCTTTCCAAGTCCTCGCGAGAGGCAGGCCCCTTTAGCTCAGTCGGCAGAGCGTCTCCATGGTAAGGAGAAGGTCTACGGTTCGATTCCGTAAAGGGGCTCTCGACCTCTAGCCGCGTCACGTTAGCGTGTCGCGGCTTGGGTCATGTAAGGGCGGTGTAGCTCAGTTGGCAGAGCAAGCGGCTCATAATCGCTGTGTCGCCGGTTCAAGTCCGGCCACCGCTACGCGGTAACGACGGGGCTGGCCCCCGGATCTGAGAGAGAAGGAAACGCTGTGGCTGCCACCGACGTGCGACCCAAGATCACGCTGGCGTGCGAGGAGTGCAAGCACCGCAACTACATCACCAAGAAGAACCGGCGCAACAACCCGGATCGCCTGGAGATGAAGAAGTTCTGCCCGAACTGCGGTACGCACCGGACTCACAAAGAGACCCGCTGACGCAGGCGGTCTTTTACCAGCTTCGCAAAAGCCGTCCCGGCACTCGCCGGGGCGGCTTTTCGCTGTTACCGACGGGTTTAGGCACCCGCGCGGGACGGCCGCCGGGTTCGGTTAGCCTTCTTCGCGTGCCTTTGGACCAGTCGTTCACCGGGCGGGAGTACCCGTCGGACAGCAAGTACTTCGTGAGCCGGGAGAAGATCCGCGAGTTCGCCGACGCGATCGACGACCCGAACCCGGTGTACCGGGACCCGGAGGCGGCCCGCGCGGCCGGCCACCCGGACGTGCTCGCGCCGCCCACCTTCCTCACCATCCTGAACCTGCCGAAGATCAACGGCATCGTGACCGACCCCGCGCTCGGCCTCGACTACTCCCGGATGGTCCACGGCGACCAGGGCTTCCGCTACGAACGCCCGGTCCACGCGGGCGACGAGCTCGAAATCTCGGCCACGATCGAGTCGATCATGGCGCGGGCGGGCAACGACTTCATCAACCTCCGCGCGGAAATCACCGACGCGGACGGCAAACTCGTGTGCACGACGCGGGCGCAGCTCGTGGTTCGGGGGGCGGAAGCGTGAACGTCGGCGACGAACTGCCTCCGCTGGAGGTCCGCATCACCCGCGCGCAGCTGGTCCGCTACGCCGGGGCCTCGCTCGATTTCAACCCGATCCACTGGAACGAGAACTTCGCGACCAAGGTCGGCCTCCCGGACGTGATCGCGCACGGCATGCTCACGATGGCCCTGTCCGGCCGCATCGTCACCGACTGGCTCGGCGACCCGGCCCGCCTCGTGGACTTCAGCACGCGCTTCACCCGCCCGGTCGTGGTGCCGGACAACGACGAGGGCGCACTGGTCGAGGTGACCGCCAAGGTCGGCGCCCTGACCGACGAGGGACTGGCCCGGATCGACCTGACGGTGAAGTTCGAGGGCAAGACCGTGCTGGGCAAACCGCAGGCTCTCGTCCGCCCCTGAGCAACCCGGCTTTGCCCAGCGGTTCCTCCGTGGCCGGTCCTGCCGCCATAGGTCCGGCGCGCTGCTGCGGTCCGGCGAGCGCTACCGGGAACCCGCCGCAAACCGCAGCTCGCGCTCGCCCCTGACGAGCCCGCAGTTCGGCCCGATCACCCCAATGTGGCGTTGGGTGCATCTGACGCACCGAATGCCACATTGGGTGCGTGGGACGCACCCAACGCCACATTGGGTCGGTCTCAGTGCACCCCGAGCACCGACTCCACCACGTCAGCCATCCCCGCCTCGCCCCGTGCGTTCGGGTGCAGGGCTGCGGCCGAGGACGTCGGGATCACCCCTTCGACCCACTTGACGTCCGAATTCGCGCACACGTCGTGCCCCTTGCTCGGCGCGGCGGTGTCGGCGAACCCGGCGTCGTGCGACTTGGCCTGGTCGGACAGGGCGTCGTTGAGCTTGCCGAGCGCGTCCCGCAGGTACGCCACGTCGCCGGAACCCAGCGGCAGCACCGGCCAGCAGCCGTCGCCGTCCGGGAGGACCGTCGGGTAGCCGACGACCACCACTCGCGCCTTCGGGGCCTTCTTGTGGATCTGGTCGAGCGCGGTGCCGACCTTCTTCGCGGTCGCGCTGATCCGGTCGGCCAGTTCGTCCTTGCCGCCCGCGGTGAGCCGGTCCTTGCACGGCGAGGCGCTCTGGTGGGAGGTCACACAGGTCTGGGCCAGTGAGATGAATCCCACATCGTTGCCGCCGATGCCCAGGGTGACGAGCGTCGTGTCCGCGGTGACCGAGTCGAACTGCGGCGGGTTCGAACCGTTGCGGGTCGACTGGGTGTCGGTCAAGTCCTCGGTCGTCGCGCCGCTGCAGCTGACGTCCACGAACTTCGCCGGCTTCAGCTTCGCCGACACCAGGTGCGGATAGTTGTTGTCCGACCGCGCGCATCCGGCCGGCGAGCCCGCCTGCTTCCCGGTGCGCGGCGCGGACGTGTACGAGTCGCCGAGCGCGACGTAGCGGCCGCTGCCGCCGCCGGTGCCCGCGCCCGACGGCGGTGCGGTCGACGAGTCGTGCTTCGACTTGTAGTAGCCGATGGCCAGCAGCGCCCCCACGACCACGAGGACGAGCAACCCGCATCCACCGCTTTTGTTTGCCCCCACCCGACCGTTTTACCGGTCCCGCTCCTCGCCGACGACCCGCTTACGGGTGATCACGCAAAGACAGCGGCGTGCAGTTCGCCCGCCAGTTCCAGCGCGTGCGGGACGGTTTCGGCCACATAGTGCAGATCGACCAGTGCCTCGGTGATGCCGTCCGCTTCGGCGGCCTTCAGCTGGGCTGCGACGTCCTCGACGGACGCCGTCTTCGAGCCCGGCGTCGGGTTGATCCGCAGCACCCGGCGCAGCGACTCCGGATCCCTTCCGGCCTTCTCCGCGGATTCGACGACCACGTCCCACTTCTGCCGCAGCATCGGGATCGGGAGCCCGGCGGGAAGCCAGCCGTCGGCGATCCGGCCGACGCGGCGCAGTGCCGCGTCCGACGCCCCGCCCAGCAGCACCGGCGGACCGGGCTGCTGCAGCGGACGCAGGCCGATCAGCGAGTCCGGGATGTCCCAGCGTTCGCTCTGGTGCCCGGCCGGATCCGCGGTCCAGAGCGTCCGCAGCACCTGGACCAGTTCGGCGAGCCGCGCGCCGCGGTGCTCCCACGGCACGCCGGCGGCGATGTACTCGTCGCGCAGCCAGCTGAGCCCGAGGCCGACGTCGAGCCTGCCGCCGGACAGCAGGTCGAGCGAAGTCAGCGAACGCGCCAGCAGCACCGGGGAGTAGAGCGGGCCGTTGAGGGTGCTCGACCCCATCCGCGCGGTCTCGGTCGAATTCGCCGCGATGGTGAGCGCCAGCAGCGGATCGACGAAGCGCACGAACTCCGGCGGGTACGGCTGTTCGGGTGTACCGGACGGGTAATAGGTCTTCGGGGCGACCGGGGTCAGGACCCGGTCGCCGACCCACAGCGAAGCGAAGCCCATCCGCTCGGCTTCGGTGGCGAAGCCGGCGATGGCGGAGGGATCGGCGAGCTTGCCGTACTGCGGCAAAGCGAGGCCAAGCCGGAATGAGGTCACCGCTGCTCCTTGATCAGATTTTCGCTTGCGGGTCAACGAAGATCATCTTCCAGTGTGCCGGTCTTGGCTTCCTGACGGGGAATTTCGCGGGCGTGGAAGCGATTTCGGTTGCCGTGCCAGCGATCCGGAGCGGTCGTGAAGCCGGGCGGGACAGCGCTCGTCAGCGGCTTTACGATTAATCGGATAGCGGGCACGCGCTCATATTCGCACGATCAGGTGATCTTCGCCGAGGATTCCGGGGTGCTGTCCGAAGGGTCCGGAACGGCCGTCTCCGGGGTGCCGCGAGACCGTCGCGGCGCGGTCGAGGGGGCTGGGTTGCGAGGCTTCATACGGGTTGCCGTAGACTTCGGAACTCGGAACGCACTACGGTCATCCCCGCCGGATGGTGGGGACGATGGAATGCGTCCTCCGGAGCCAGGGTGACCGGGCTCCACAGGGGTGTAGCTCAATTGGCAGAGCAGCGGTCTCCAAAACCGCAGGTTGCAGGTTCAAGTCCTGTCACCCCTGCGTACGGGAACTGGTGGAGCGGAGGAGTGGTCGTGAGCGACAGCGACGCCAGCGGCGAGCACGAGCAGGACGATTCGGGCAAGCAGCCCGGAGTCGAATCCCGCCCGGTGTCCGCTGCGGCTCGGCGCGAACGCCGCGCTTCCGCTCGGCCGGCAGGCAAGTCCGAGGCACGGCCGGGCTCGACCCGTCCGTCCGGCAAGGCGGGCGACAAGGTCGCGAAGCCCGCCGACGCCAAGGGCGTGCCCACCCCCAAACGGGACCGGAAGGCCAAGAAGGCCTCGGTGTTCGCCCGGTTCACGCGGTTCATCCGCGAGGTCTGGGCCGAGCTCCGCAAGGTCATCTGGCCCAACCGCAAGCAGATGGTCACCTACACCGCGGTCGTGCTGGTGTTCGTGGTGTTCATGGTGGCCCTCGTGAGCGGCCTCGATCTCGGCTTCAAGGAGCTGGTCGGGCTGGTCTTCGGCTGACGCCCGCAACGGGCGCGCCACCGCGCTGGCCGGGCCCCGGTCCGGCCCGGCAAGCGATCAACTGAGAGGACGGAACGTGACCTCCGACAACGGCACCGAAGCCGGTCGCGACCTGACCGAGCTTTCCGACGAGCAGGTGCAGACGGCACCCGGCGACGAGGAGTCCGCCGACGCCGTCGAGGTGCCCGTCGCCGAGGACGAGGTCGCCGCCGACGAGAGCGCTGAGGAAGCGGACGACGCCGCCGAAGCCGACGTGACCGAGCCCGCCCCCGAGGCGGACGACCCGGTCGCCGCGCTGCGCGCCGAGCTCAAGGCCGCGCCGGGCGAGTGGTACGTCGTGCACTCGTACGCCGGTTACGAGAACAAGGTCAAGACCAACCTCGAGACGCGTACCCAGACCCTGGACGTCGAGGACTACATCTTCCAGATCGAGGTCCCGACCGAAGAGGTCACCGAGATCAAGAACGGCCAGCGCAAGCAGGTGCAGCGCAAGGTGCTGCCCGGCTACATCCTGGTCCGGATGGACCTCAACGACCAGTCGTGGAGCGCGGTCCGCAACACCCCGGGCGTCACCGGGTTCGTCGGGGCCACCTCGCGGCCGTCGCCGCTGACCGTGGACGAGGTGCTGAAGTTCCTCGCCCCGCAGGTCGAGAAGGAAGCCCCAGCCAAGGCGGCCAAGGGCGGCGAATCCGCCGCGGCCGCGCCGTCCGGTGCGCCCGCCGTCGAGGTCGACTTCGAGGTCGGCGAGTCGGTCACCGTCATGGACGGCCCGTTCGCCACGCTGCCCGCCACGATCTCCGAGGTCAACGTCGACGGGCAGAAGCTGAAGGTCCTGGTGTCGATCTTCGGCCGGGAGACCCCGGTCGAGCTCTCGTTCAGCCAGGTCTCCAAGATCTGACGGCCGGGCCATCCCGGTCGGCAGTCCCCGCGTACTGGCAGGTGTGCGGGGGACTCACGTCAGTTAAGAAGGACACAAGGTAATGCCACCCAAGAAGAAGAAGCTTGCGGCGATCATCAAGCTGCAGATCAAGGCGGGTGCGGCCAACCCCGCGCCGCCGGTCGGCCCGGCGCTGGGTCAGCACGGCGTCAACATCATGGAGTTCTGCAAGGCCTACAACGCCGCGACCGAGTCGCAGCGCGGGGACGTCGTCCCGGTCGAGATCTCCGTGTACGAAGACCGGTCGTTCGACTTCAAGCTGAAGACGCCGCCGGCCGCCAAGCTGCTGCTCAAGGCCGCGGGCGTGGAGAAGGGCTCCGGCGAGCCGCACAAGACCAAGGTCGCCAAGGTCACCTGGGACCAGGTCCGCGAGATCGCGAAGACCAAGGAGACCGACCTCAACGCGCACGACATCGACCAGGCCGCGAAGATCATCGCCGGCACCGCCCGTTCGATGGGCATCACGGTCGAGTAATTGCTTCGGCCTCGCCGAAGCAAAACCAGTGGGAGAGCCAGGTGCTGGCTCGTCACCACACTGATCCACTGACTTACTAAGGACAGAAGCATGACCAAGCACAGCAAGGCCTACCGCCAGGCCGCGGAGCTGATCGACAAGGCGCGCCTGTACGCGCCGCTCGAGGCCGTGAAGCTGGCGAAGGAGACCTCCAAGACGAAGATGGACGCGACCGTCGAGGTCGCGATGCGTCTCGGGGTCGACCCGCGCAAGGCCGACCAGATGGTCCGCGGCACCGTGAACCTGCCGCACGGCACCGGTAAGACCGCCCGCGTCATCGTTTTCGCCGTCGGCGACAAGGCCGCTGAGGCCGAAGCCGCCGGCGCGGACGCGGTCGGCACCGACGAACTGATCGAGCGCATCCAGGGTGGCTGGCTCGACTTCGACGCCGCGATCGCGACGCCGGACCAGATGGCCAAGGTGGGCCGCATCGCCCGCATCCTCGGCCCGCGCGGCCTCATGCCGAACCCGAAGACCGGCACGGTGACCCCCGCGGTCGAGAAGGCCGTGAAGGACATCAAGGGCGGCAAGATCAACTTCCGCGTCGACAAGCAGGCGAACCTGCACCTGGTGATCGGCAAGGCGTCGTTCGACACCGAGAAGCTGGTGGAGAACTACGCGGCCGCGCTGGACGAGATCCTGCGCGCCAAGCCGTCGTCGGCGAAGGGCCGCTACGTCAAGAAGATCACCTTCACCACGACGATGGGCCCGGGCATCCCGGTCGACCCGGCGCGGACCCGCAACCTCCTCTCCGAGGAAGCCGCGGTCTGAGTCGCACATCACGCGAAAGGGTGGTCACGCTTCGTGCGTGACCACCCTTTTTTCGTGTCTCATGGACGTATGCCAACGACGTTCCTCGCCCCCGACGGGCTCCAGCTGAGCTACACGGTCTGGGAGGGCGACGGACGGCACCGGCGGCCCGTCGTGCTGCACCACGGTTTCGCCGCCGATTCCCAGGTGAACTGGGTCAACCCCGGAGTCGTGGACGCACTGGTCAAGGCCGGGTTCACGGTGATCGCGCTGGACGCGCGCGGACACGGCGAGTCGGAGAAACCGCACGACCCGGCGGCCTACGGCGAGGACATCATGGCCGCGGACCTGACCGCGCTGTTCGACGAACTCGGCCTGGACGAGGTGTGCCTGGCGGGCTATTCGATGGGCGCGATCGTCTCGCTGCTGGTGGCTACGAGTGACCGGAGAGTCCGCTGCCTCGCGGTCGGCGGCGTCGGCGCGGGAATCGTGGACTTCGGCGGGGTGGACGCCCGGGTCATCAACCGCAGCCAGATCGCGGACGGACTGCTGGCCGAGGACCGGTCGCAGGTGCCGCCGGCGGCCCGCCCGTTCCGCCGCCTGGCCCGCCGCGCGGGCGCGGACGTCGAAGCACTGGCCGCGGTCATGCACGCGACCCCGCACGGCCCGATGCGACTCACGAACCTGTCGGCGGCGACGCTGATCCTGGCCGGGGAGTCGGACGAACTGGCGACCCAGCCGGAACGCCTCGCCGCGGGAATCGCCGGTGCGAGGTTGGTGCGGGTGCCGGGGAATCACATGGAAGCCGTGGCACATCCGGCTTTCGCGGCGTCGTTGGTGGACTTCTTCGCGTACTCGGACACGGGGGAGACCCGGTTGCCGATCAGCTCGCCTGCCTGACGGTCAGCCCGGGGCGGAGGTCGCCGTCGGCGGCGTGCACTTCTCGGGTCCGCGTTTATGCCCGACGATCAGCCACTGTCCTTTTTCGACCTGCTTGACGGTGAAGTCTCCGAGAGCCGGGCCGCCGGTGATCGCGAAGTCGCACGACTTGATCACCACGTCCTCGCCCGGCGGCCATCCGGAGCGCTTCGAGATCGACTCGGCGTAGGCGTCGACTGAACCGGGTGCCCGGTCAAGCCGGTCGTGCAGGCCCTGCACCGCGGCGGCGCAGTCCGTGAAACCGAGATCGGTCGCGAACTTCTGTTGCGTTGCCTGGTCGAAAAGGCCGCAAACGTGGTCGACCATGCTCTTCGGCCCGGGGCCGTGCTGAGCGATCCCGTCGTAGACGCGGCGCACTGATTCATAGGGCGAGGCCGTCGTGAGGATCTGGTTCGTGTGGTAGGTCCCGCCGCCCTCGGCGGCGATCTGGGCCGAGGTTTTGCCGTCGTCGCTGGGGAAGATCTGGTGGTATCCCCAGTTGACCAGGATCCCGAGGATGACCAGGGCGATCACCCAGCCCAGGATCTTCCCGCCGAGCCGCTTCACCCAGCGCGGGACCGGGCGGCGGTTCTTCGGCGGTTCTTCGTACGCGGTCAGCGCGCCCGGATGGTTCGGCGGCGCAGGCGGCTGGCCACCGGCCAGCGGTTGCGGCTGGCGGTTTCCGGCCGGGACCAGACCCGCGTCGGGGGCCGGTTCGGTGCCCTGCTGGGACTGGGTGAACCGCAGGTACTCCTGGAACCGCTGGAATTCCTGGAACTGGCGCAGCTGTTCCGGATCCAGCTGGGGCTCCGCTGATGCGTTCGGCTGCGGGAGATTCGGCGCTGCCGGTTGGGGCAGGTTCGGCGTCGAGCCGGGAGAGGGGGTTTCTTCCGGCTTTCCGTGATCACGCTGTTCCGCCACGTCACCAATGATGCCCGCTCCGGCGCGATTTCCCGAGACTGCCCCGGTTCTCGCAGCTCAGCAAGGGGGTGCCCGCGAACGGCGAACAACCCTCCCGTATGCTGGTCGACGGTTCTACCAAAGACCGCTGGTTCTCTCCGGATTCCCGGGGAGCGAAGGTTCGCCCGCAACGGCGACGGCCCGCGCAGGAGGAACGAGGCTTTCACCCCAGTCTTCATGGCTGGGCAACGCCCCGCGTCTGACTGCGCGTGGGCGTTTTTTCGTTCGGGGGCGCCTCCGCCGAAGCCAGTGGTGACACTAGCCAAGAGAGGAGGCGACCATGGCGAAGCCCGACAAGGTGGCGGCCGTCGCCGAGATCGCGGAGAGTTTCCGCAGCAGCTCGGCCACCGTCGTTACCGAGTACACCGGCCTCTCCGTGACTCAGCTGTCCCAGCTGCGCCGCGCTCTCGGCACCAGTGCCAAGTACCGGGTCGCGAAGAACACCCTCGTCAAGCGTGCCGCTGAGGACGCCGGCCTCGAGGGGATCGAGGACCTGTTCGTCGGCCCGACCGCGATCGCTTTTGTGCACGGCGAGGCAGTCGACGCCGCGAAGGCGCTTCGCGACTTCGCGAAGGAAAACAACGCGCTTGTCATCAAGGGCGGCTACATGGACGGCAAGTCGCTGTCCGTGGACGAGATCACCAAGATCGCCGATCTCGACAGCCGCGAGGTGCTGCTCTCCAAGGCGGCGGGCGCGTTCAAGGCGAAGCTTTCCCAGGCCGCGGCGCTGTTCCAGGCGCCTGCGTCCCAGGTTGCCCGCCTGGCTGCCGCGCTGGAGGAGAAGCAGCGCAACGCCACCGGTACCGAAGCAGCCGAAGCACCCGCCGAGAGCTGAACCACCCCACCCCCGAACGTCTCGTTCGTTTTTCTGAGAGGAAGCCATCATGGCGAAGCTGAGCACCGCCGAGCTGATCGACGCCTTCAAGGAGCTGACCCTTCTTGAGCTGTCCGAGTTCGTGAAGGAATTCGAAGAGGTCTTCGACGTCACCGCCGCCGCCCCGGCCGCCGTCGTCGCCGCCGCCCCGGGCGCCGCGCCCGCCGAGGCCGCTGCGGAGCAGGACGAGTTCGACGTCATCCTCGACTCGGCCGGCGACAAGAAGATCCAGGTCATCAAGGTCGTCCGCGAGGTCGTCTCCGGTCTGGGCCTGAAGGAGGCCAAGGAGCTGGTCGAGGCCGCTCCGAAGGCGCTCCTGGAGAAGGTCGACAAGGAGGCCGCCGAGGCCGCCAAGGAGAAGCTCGAGGCCGCTGGCGCCAAGATCTCCATCAAGTGATCCCGGGCGCGCAAGCGCCTGTTGCACCACCTCGAAAGGGGCGGACACCCGACACGGGTGCCCGCCCCTTTCGCTGTCCGGACAAAAAAGACGCACAGTCGCCGAGCCGGGCCCGCGACACCCTCGTTCAGGCGAACAAACCGCGTGTCCGGCGACCCCGGGTCACCCCCTGTTTGCCGCGTTTCCGCCGGTTAACCCGTCAGGGTGAGCGGAAGTCGGCCATCTGGATCTGCGCCCGAACGTGACGTGCACTACCGTGCTGCCAGCGGTCGCCGTACTGGATCCCCGTCGCGTGAGGTGTGCACGGGGGCTGGCCAGAGAACAAAACTGGTGAGTAACCTGTTCGCGCTCAGCTCGTTGCACCTGGTTGAAGCGGAGTTCGCCGCGCGAGCTCCGCCGCTGCCAGCGGTGACGGGGCGGCGGTGCGCGACGACGCGGAACAGCTCCTGGAGGTGCGATGGGTGCCGAGGTGGTCATCGAAGGTCTGACGAAGTCCTTCGGAAAGCAGACCATCTGGCGGGACGTGACGCTGACCCTGCCTCCCGGCGAGGTCTCGGCGATGCTCGGCCCGTCCGGAACCGGCAAGTCCGTGTTCCTGAAGTCGATGATCGGCCTGCTCAAGCCGGACCGCGGACGATGCGTCATCAACGGCGTCGACATCGTCACCTGCTCCGAGCACAAGCTGTACGAGATCCGGAAGCTCTTCGGCGTCCTGTTCCAGGACGGCGCGCTGTTCGGCTCGATGAACCTCTTCGACAACGTGGCCTTCCCGCTGCGGGAGCACACGAAGAAGTCCGAGACCGAGATCCGCCGCATCGTGCTCGAGAAGCTCGAGATCACCGGTCTGGCCGGCGCGGACAAGAAGCTCCCCGGCGAGATCTCCGGCGGTATGCGCAAGCGCGCCGGCCTCGCCCGCGCCCTCGTGCTGGACCCGGAGATCATCCTGGTCGACGAGCCGGACTCCGGTCTCGACCCGGTCCGCACGACCTACATCTCGCAGCTCTTCCTGGACGTCAACGCCCAGATCGACGCGACGTTCCTGATCGTGTCGCACAACATCAACCTCGCCCGCACGGTGCCGGACAACCTCGGCATGCTGTTCCGCAAGGAACTCGTCATGTTCGGTCCGCGCGAGGTGCTGCTGACCAGCGACGAACCGGTGGTCGAGCAGTTCCTCAACGGCCGCAAGCTCGGCCCGATCGGCATGTCCGAGGAGAAGGACAGCGCCCAGATGGCCCGCGAGCAGGCCGAGGCCGAGGCGGGCCACGGCGACGTGCTCAACGAGGACGTGCGCGGCGTGGTGCCGCAGATGCAGGTCAGCCCGGGCGTGCCGGAGCGCGCAGGGGCGAAGCGGCGGATGGACCGCGTCATGCGGATCCTGCACACGCTCCCGCCGAGCGCGCAGGAAGGGATCATCGAATCCCTGACGCCCGAGCAGCAGCGGCACTACAACGTGCGGCCCAACCCCGGCGCCTTCCACCATCAGCCAGGTCCCGAGGACACTCAGCAGCTGCCTCCGGTCAGCTCGCCGGGTCCGGTGCCCAACCAGCACCAGGGACAGCTCCCCGCCGACCAGGTCGCGCGCATCCCCGGCGCCGCGGACCGCCGGTCGCCCCGGCACGGGCAGGGTGGCGCGTGACCACCAGCACGGCCAAGATCCCCGGCTACGGAATGCTGCGGGAGACCGGGAACCTGTTCGCGCTCGGCCTCGACATCATCCGCGGCATCTTCCAGCGCCCGTTCCAGTTCCGCGAGTTCATCCAGCAGGCCTGGTTCGTCGCGAGCGTGACGATCCTGCCGACGGCGCTCGTCGCGATCCCGTTCGGCGCGGTCATCTCGCTGCAGTTCGGCGCGCTCGCCCGCCAGCTCGGCGCGCAGTCCTACACCGGTGCCGGTTCGGTGCTGGCGACCGTGCAGCAGGCCAGTCCGCTGGTCACCGCGCTGCTGGTGGCCGGCGCGGGCGGCAGCGCGGTCTGTGCGGACATCGGCGCGCGGACCATCCGCGAGGAGATCGACGCGATGGAGGTGCTGGGCGTCTCCGCGGTCCAGCGCCTGATCGTGCCCCGCACGCTCGCCATGATGCTCGTCGCGCTCCTGCTCAACGGCATGGTCAGCGTCATCGGCGTGCTCGGCGGCTACTTCTTCAACGTCGTGCTCCAGGGCGGTACCCCTGGCGCGTACCTGTCCAGCTTCTCCGCGCTCGCGCAGCTGCCCGACCTCTGGGTCGGCGAGATCAAGGCGCTGATCTTCGGCTTCATCGCGGCGGTCGTGGCGGCTTACCGCGGCCTGCACCCGAGCGGCGGCCCGAAGGGCGTCGGCGACGCGGTGAACCAGTCGGTGGTCATCACGTTCCTGCTGCTCTTCGTCGTGAACTTCGTGATCACGCTGATCTACCTGCAGCTCGTGCCCGGAAAGCTGGACTGATCATGACGTTCCTCTCGGGGGCGAAGCGGATCGCCAACCGCCCGCTGGAGACCCTGGACACGCTCGGCGACCAGATGTCGTTCTACGGCAGGGCTCTGCTGTGGACGCCGCGCACGCTGCGCCGCTACACCAAGGAAGTGCTGCGGCTGCTGGCCGAGGTGAGCTTCGGTTCCGGCTCGCTCGCGGTCATCGGCGGCACGGTCGGCGTGATGGTCGGCCTGACGCTGTTCACCGGTGTCCTCGTCGGCCTCCAGGGCTACTCGGCGCTGAACTCGATCGGCACCTCGGCCTTCACCGGCTTCCTCACCGCGTTCTTCAACACCCGCGAGATCGCGCCGCTGGTCGCCGGGCTGGCGCTGTCGGCGACGGTCGGCGCGGGCTTCACCGCGCAGCTCGGCGCGATGCGGATCTCCGAGGAGATCGACGCGCTCGAGGTGATGGGCGTGCCGAGCCTTCCGTACCTGGTGACCACGCGGATCATCGCCGGGTTCGTGGCCGTGATCCCGCTGTACGTGATCGGCCTGCTGAGCTCGTACCTCGCCTCACGGCTGGTCGTTATCTATATCTACGGACAATCCGCGGGTACCTACGACCATTACTTCGACCTGTTCCTACCACCGCAAGACGTGCTCTATTCGTTCATCAAGGTGCTGATCTTCAGCGTTTTGATCATTCTTTCGCACTGCTACTTCGGGTACCGGGCCAGCGGCGGGCCCGCCGGGGTGGGCGTGGCCGTCGGCCGCGCGGTGCGGCTTTCCATCGTCACGGTTTCGGTCGTGAACTTCTTCATCGGTTTCGCGATTTGGGGAACCGACGTCACGGTGAGGATTGCGGGATGACCACACTACGGCGCAGGTTGCTCGGCCTGCTGCTGGTGGCGGTGCTCGTCGGCGGGATCGCGCTCAGCATCGCGATGTACGACAAGGCGTTCAGCAAGTTCGTCACCGTGAAGCTCGACGCGGGCCACATCGGCAACCAGCTGCTCAAGCAGTCGGACGTGAAGGTCCGCGGTTTGATCGTCGGTTCGGTGCAGGACATCAAGGCGACCGAGAACGGCGCGGAACTGACGCTGGCGATGGATCCGGAGTCGGTGAAGCTGATTCCGGAGAACGTGTCCGCGCGATTCCTTCCCAAGACGTTGTTCGGCGAACGCTATGTGTCGCTGCAGATTCCGCAGGACCCGTCGAGCAGGACGCTTTCCCAGGGCGACGTGATCACCCAGGACCGCACTTCCGGCGCGGTCGAACTGGACCAGGCGCTCGAACACCTGATGCCGGTGCTGCAGGCGGTGCAGCCGCAGAAGCTGTCCAGCACGCTCACCGCGATCTCGACCGCGCTGCAGGGCCGCGGCAAGCCGCTCGGCGAAACGCTTTCGCAGCTCGGCCAGTACATCGGCGAGCTGAACCCGCACGAGCCGGAGCTGCAGCACAACCTCCAGGCGCTCGCGGAGTTCTCCGGCCACCTGAGCAACGCGACGCCGGATCTGGTGCAGAGCCTGGACAACCTGAGCACGACCACGCGCACCGTGGTCGCCGAGCAGGCGAACCTGTCGAGCCTCTACGGCAATCTCACCACCGCGTCGCAGGACCTGCAGTCGTTCCTCGAGGCGAACTCGCAGAACCTGATCAGCCTCGCCAGCACCGCGCGCCCGACCGCTGAGCTGCTCGCCAAGTACTCGCCGGAATACCCGTGCGTGCTGAAGCAGATGGCGAAGGTCGTGCCGGTCGCGGACGCGGCGCTGGGCAAGTACAACGGCAAGCCCGGCCTGAACGCGACCATCGAGGTCGTCGTCAACCGCGGGCCGTACAAGCCGGGCGAGGAACCGCGGTTCGAGGACAAGCGCGGTCCGCGCTGCTACGACCTCAACCCCGCGCCGGACCCGTTCCCGCAGCAACCGCCGGACGGCCCGTTCAAGGACGGCACCAAACAGGGCGCGGCTCCGAAGACCGTGGGCGAGGGCCTCAACCCGGCCAACTTCAAGGCGGACGCGGCCGGGGTCAACGGCGGCGGCACGTCGGGCGGGAACCCGGTCAACACCGCGGCCGAGAACAACTTCCTCGCCGCGCTGGTCAGCCCGGAGATGGGGATTTCGCAGAACCAGTTCCCGGGCTGGGGCTCGCTGCTCGTCGGCCCGCTCTACCGGGGCACGGAGGTGACGGTCAAGTGAGGGGACTCGCCGCACCGCTGATCAAGCTGACGATCTTCGTGGTCGTCACGGTGCTGTTCACGACAGTGCTCGGCATCAGCATCGCGAACATCAACACCACCAGCACGAGCGCCTACTCCGCGCGGTTCACCGACGCCACGCTCCTGCTGCCGAACGACGACGTGCGCATCGCCGGCGTCCGCGTCGGCCAGGTCAAGGACGTGAAGATCGTCGACAAGCGCCAGGCGCAGGTGGACTTCGAGGTCGACTCCGGACGCAAGCTCCCGGCAGGCGTCACCGCGCAGATCAAGTTCCGCAACCTGGTCGGCCAGCGCTACGTCTCGCTCGGCGAGGGCGACGACACCAGCGGCGCGACGCTCAAGCCGGGCGACACCATCCCGCTCGAGCGCACCACGCCCGCGCTGGACCTGACCGAGCTGTTCAACGGCTTCAAGCCGCTGTTCACCGCGCTGAACCCGGCCGACGTCAACAAGCTGTCGTACGAGGTCATCCAGGTCCTGCAGGGCGAGGGCGGCACGGTGGAAAGCCTGCTGTCGCACACCGCTTCGCTGGCTACCACGATCGCCAACAAGGACCAGGTGATCGGCGAGGTCATCGACAACCTCAACTCGGTCCTCGACACGGTCAACCAGCACACCCCGCAGCTCAACGACCTGATCGTGAAGCTGCAGCAGCTGGTGTCCGGCCTCGCCGCGGACCGCAAGCCGATCGGCGACGCGATCGAGGGGCTGGGCAACCTGGCCAACACGACCGCCGGTCTGCTGACCGACGCGCGGGCTCCGTTGAAGGACGACATCGCCGCTCTGGGCAAGCTCACCACGAACCTGAACCAGAACGAGCCGCTCGTCGAGCACTTCATCCAGTTCATGCCGAAGAAGGTCAGTGCGCTCACCCGCACCGCCGACTACGGCTCGTGGTTCAACTTCTACTCCTGCGAGATGACCGGGACGGTGGGCGTGCCAGGGCTGCTGCCGCCGACGGACTTCACGCTCGCGCCGGTGAACCGGGACAGGTGCAAGCCATGAAGTCCTTCCAGAAACGCAACCCGATCCCGATCGCGCTGGTCGGCATCGCGGTCATGGCGCTCGGCCTCGTCGCCGCCATGAACTCCGAGGACCTGCCGGTGATCGGCGGGGGCACCACCTACAGCGCGGACTTCTCCGAAGCGGCCGGGCTGCAGAAGGACAACGACGTGCGGATCGCGGGCGTGAAGGTCGGCAAGGTGTCCGACATCAAGCTCGACGGCCCGAACGTCAAGGTGTCGTTCAAGGTCAAGGACGCCTGGATGGGCGACAAGACCACGGCGGCGATCAAGATCAAGACGCTGCTCGGCCAGAAGTACCTCGCGCTCGACCCGCAGGGCAACGGCAACCTCGACCCCGGTTCGCCGATCCCGCGCGACCGGACGATGTCGCCGTACGACGTGCTCGACGCGTTCCGCGGCCTGTCGCAGACGGTCGACGCGATCGACACGAACCAGCTGTCGAAGAGCTTCGAGGCGATCACCCAGACGTTCTCGAACACGCCGCAGGACGTGAAGGGCGCGCTGTCCGGGCTGTCGAAGCTGTCGGACACGATCGCCAAGCGCGATTCGCAGCTGGCGAACCTGCTGGCCAACACGCGCCAGGTGTCGCAGACGCTCGTCGACCGGGACGCCGAGGTGCAGAAGCTGATCACCGACGGCAACCAGCTGCTGGACGAGATCGGCAAGCGCGAGCAGGCGATCAAGACGCTGCTCGACGGTTCGAAGCACCTGTCGACGGAGTTGCAGGGCCTGATCGACGACAACGACGGCCAGCTGAACCCGGTGCTCACCCAGCTCGACCAGCTCACGTCGATGCTGCAGCGCAACCAGGACTCGCTGGCGCAGGGGATAAGTAAGTTCGCGCCGTTCATCCGGGTCTTCAACAACACGATCGGCACCGGGCACTGGTTCGACAACTACATCTGCGGCCTGGTGCTTCCTTCGGTCGGCCCGCTCAATCCGGAGGGGTGCAACTCCAAATGACCGACACCCGCTTCGGCCAGTCGCTCACCCGCGGCTTCACGATCGCGATCGTCCTCGCGCTCGTGGTCGCGGGCGCGCTCTGGTGGACGTTGAAGGACGCCGGCCGCAACCACCTGACCGCGTACTTCTCCGGCGCCGTCGGCCTTTACGAGGGCAACAGCGTCCGGATGCTCGGCGTGGACATGGGCACGGTGACCAAGATCCAGCCGATGGGCAACCAGGTCCGGGTCGACCTCGAATACGACCGCTCGGTCGCGGTGCCCGCCGACGCGAAGGCGGTCATCGTGTCGCCGTCGCTGGTCAGCGACCGCTACGTCCAGCTCGCCCCGGCCTACACTGGCGGACCGCGGATCTCCGACGGCGCGACGATCGGCCTCGACCGCACCGAGGTTCCGCTGGAGGTCGACCAGCTCGCCGCCAGCCTCGCCAAGGTCAGCGAGACGCTCGGACCGAACGGGGCCAACAAGAACGGCTCGCTCTCGGACCTGCTGAACACCGCCGCGAACAACCTCGACGGCAACGGCAAGGCGCTGCACGACACGATCACCAAGCTCGGGCAGGCGTCCGGAACGCTGGCGGGCAACAAGGACGACCTCTTCCAGACGGTGCAGAACCTCGGCAAGTTCTCCCAGTCGCTCGCCAACAGCGACGGCCAGGTGCGCCAGTTCGAGAGCCAGCTCGCCGACGTGAGCGGATTCCTCGCCGGGGAGAAGGACAATCTCGCCCAGACCGTGCAGCAGCTCGGCACCACGCTGCAGTCGGTGCAGGGCTTCATCGAACGCAACCGCGGCCGGTTGAAGTCCAATGTGGACAAACTGGCCAGCGTGACCAAGGTGCTGGTGGACCAGCGCAGCTCGCTCGCCGAGATCCTCGACGTCGCGCCGGTCGCGCTGTCCAACATCGTCGGCGTCTACAACGGCTCGTCCGGCACGCTCGACGCGCGGCCGAACCTCAACGAGCTGACCCAGCCGCCGCTGGTGATGGTCTGCAGCCTGCTCAAGCAGACCTCGGTGACCAAGCAGCTGCTCGGCAATGCCTGCGACGGCATCGCCAAGGTGGTCGACGGCGTGGTTCCGCTGCCGTCCACCGCGCAGGTTATCCAGGCGATGCAGAACGGCCAGCTGCCGCCGCTGCCGCTCCCGCTGCAGGGCCAGGTCTACGGGACGCAGGGGAGCTGACGTGAAGCGACTGACGAAGTTCGCCGCGGGCGGAGCGCTCGCCACGGTGTCCGCGCTCGTGCTGAGCGGCTGCGCGTTCAACGGCGTCTACGACGTCCCGCTGCCCGGCGGGGCCGACCTCGGCAGCCACCCGTACACGCTGAAGATCCAGTTCAAGGACGTGCTCGACCTCGTCCCGCAGTCCGGGGTGAAGGTCAACGAGGTGCCGGTCGGGCAGGTCAAGTCGATCGGGTTGACGCCGGACGGCTGGCACGCCGAGGTGACCGTCGAGGTCAACGGAGACGTCAAGCTGCCAGCCAACGCGATGGCCAACGTGAAGCAGTCGAGCCTGCTCGGCGAGAAGTACGTCGAGCTGGCCTCGCCGGGCGGCGACGAGGCGACCGGGCAGCTGGCGAACGGAGCGACCATCCCGCTCGCACGCACCGGCCGAGACGTCCAGGTCGAGGAGGTGCTCGGCGCGCTGTCCCTGCTGCTCAACGGCGGCGGCGTGGAGCAGCTCAACACGATCACCAAGGAACTCAACAACGCCACCGCCGGCCGCGAGCCGGACATCAAGGCGCTGCTGGCCAACGCGAACGAACTGGTCACCAACCTCGACAACCAGTCGGCCAACATCACCCGCGCGCTCGACGGCCTCAACCGGCTGTCCATGACGCTGCGGGACCAGAAGGACAAGCTGGTCGGCGCGGTCGACAACCTCGGGCCCGGGCTCGGGGTGCTGGAGCAGCAGCGCGGCCAGCTGGTGACCATGCTGAACGCGCTCAACAACCTCTCCGGCGTCGCGACCGACACGGTCAACAAGAGCAAGGCGGACCTGGTCGCCGACCTCAAGGCGCTCACGCCGACGCTGCAGAAGCTCGGCGAGGCGGGCAGCGACCTGCCGAAGGCGCTGGAGATCCTGCTGACCTATCCGTTCACCGACCAGGCCTACAACGACGTCAAGGGCGACTACTTCAACCTGTTCGCCAAGGTCGACCTGAACCTCAAGGACGTCATCGACAACCTCGGCCGCAGCAGGCAGAACGGGCTCAACGGGCTCATTCCCGCGCCGGGGCTGACCGGCGGCGTCGAAGGCTCGCCCGCGAACCAGCCGCCGCCGCTGTCGTTCCCGGGCAGCCAGCCCGCGCAGCAACAGCAGCAGGCTCCGTCCTCGACCGGCGGCCAGGGCGGCGGGCAGCCGTCGCAGAGCGGGTTGTCCGGCCTGTTCGGGGTGCTTTCCGGAGGTGCTGGCTGATGTTGCTGCGCAGGACGAAAATCCAGCTGGTGGTCTTCGCCATCATCTCGGTCGTGGCCATCGTGTACGCGCTGATCCGGTTCGCCGGCCTCGGCACGGTGTTCGGCAGCAACGGGTACACGGTCAAGCTGCAGCTCAACGAATCCGGCGGGATCTTCACCAACGCCGAGGTCACCTACCGCGGCTTCAACGTCGGCCGCGTCGGGCAGCTGCGGCTGACCCAGAGCGGGCTCGAGGCCGACCTGAACATCGACCCGTCGGCCCCGCGCGTGCCCGCCGACCTCGACGCGGTCGTCGCCAACCGGTCCGCGGTCGGCGAGCAGTACGTCGACCTGCGGCCGAAGAACGACCAGGGCCCGTACCTCGCGAGCGGTTCGGTGATCCCGGCCGCCCGCACGAGCACCCCGGTCAGCACCGACCGGCTGCTCGGCGATCTCGACTCGCTGTCGGCCTCGGTGCCGACCGACGCGCTGCGGAAGGTCGTCGACGAGTCCTACGACGCGTTCCGCGGCACCGGCGGCGACCTGCAGAAGCTGCTCGACACCGCGCGCAGCTTCACCACCACCGCGCAGCAGTACCTGCCGCAGACCGTGCAGCTGCTGCAGGCAGGCGGCCAGGTGCTGGACACGCAGAACGACGAGGCGTCGAACTTCGCGTCCTTCTCCAAGAGCCTCAACCAGCTCAGCGGGACGCTCAAGAACTCCGACGGCGACCTGCGCAAGCTGATCGGCGTCACCCCGCAGGTGGCGACCCAGATCAGCCAGGTGCTCAAGGAGACCGGGCCCGGCCTCGGCGCGCTGACCGCGAACCTGCTGACGACGGCCAACCTGACCGTGACCCGGCTGGACGGCCTCGAACAGGGCCTGGTGACCTATCCGGCACTGGCGGCCGCCGCGCCGTCGGTGGCCCCCGGCGACGGGACCGCGCACCTCGGCCTGGTGCTGAACCTGTTCAACCCGCCGTCGTGCACGAAGGGCTATCTGCCCTACAGCCAGTACCGTCCGGGTTCGGACACCTCGCCCCGGCCGGAGGACGACAAGGCCTACTGTGCCGAGCCGAAGGGCAGCCCGATCAACGTCCGGGGTTCCCAGAACGCGCCGTACAACGGCGTGCCGGTGCAGCCGTCGCAGCAGGACATCGCGGCGAACCAGAACCGGCCGGCGCAGCAGCTGCAGGAGCAGCGCGACGCTCAGGTGCCGGGCGTCGTCGGCAGCCCCGGGGTGTCCCTGAACAGCATGGGCTCGCTGCTGGGACTCGGCTGACCGGGATTTGATGACTGTTACCTACTCTGGAGTGTTATGAGTGCCGAGCACGCGGTCGCCGAGGAAGAGGTGACCGCTGATACGCCCGAACCGGCAACGGCGGTGGCGGCGAAGGAAAAGTGGACGCTTCCCGGATCGCCGCGGGTGTGGCTGTTCGGATCCGGGGCGTTCGCTCTCGCCGCGCTGGTGGTGGCGATCGTGTTCGGGATCATGTGGCTGGTCGCGGAGATGGACGGCGACCGGGAGCTGGCTTCGGCGCGCGACGACGTGCTCAAGGACGGCACCGCGGCGGTGCTGGCCTACACCCAGGTCGACTACCAGCACCTGGACACGTACTTCCAGCAGCAGAAGGACGTCTCCAGCGACGACATGGCCAAGCAGATCGAGCAGGCCCAGCCGAACTATTCGAAGGCGCTGACCGACCAGAAGGTCAAGGTCACCACCACGATCCAGGACATCGCGGTCGAGGAGCTCAACGACCACGACGGCAAGGCCAGCTTCCTGGCCGCGATCAGCACGGACACCTCGGCGGGCGGGAAGAACGCCACCAAGGCGCTGCGGCTCGAGGTCCAGATGACCCGGGTCGACGGCAAGTGGAAGCTGTCCGGGATCGACCAAGTGCCGCTCGTCGCCGCCGGCAAGTAGCTTCACCCGCAGATCGGAGTTCCGCAGTGCCCCCCTCCCGTCGCCAGCCACCGCGCAGCAGCAGCACGCCACCGGCTCGCAAGCCGAAGGTCGCCGGGCTGCGCAAGCCGTCGGACCCGGCGGTGCCGGCGGCCTCGCCCAAGCCGCGCCCCCGGCCGCGGCCGCTCCCCGACGCGGATCCGGCCGAGGTGACCCAGGAGCTGCGGATCCCCCGCGGCGGCTTGGTGCGCCCGGCCGACCCTGAGCCCGCTTCGACCGAGACCGAGCCTGCTTCGGCCGAGGTCGCGGAGACCCCTGTCGAGGAAGACGCCGCCGAGGTCTCCGGGGTAACCAAGGAAGCCCCGGCCGAAGAGGTCGACGCGCTCACCGGCGAGACCGTCGAGGACGAGAAACCGGCCCGGCCGAGCCCGCGGCGCAAGAAGCGCGACACCGGTTCGGAGAAGCCCTCGGACGTCGAGGAAGCCGAGACCAAGGCCCGGGCGGAGGAAGCCGCCGAGGTACCGGCTCAGCGGTCCGTGGTCAGCCGCAACACCGTGCGCGTCGCACTGCTGCTGGTGGTCGGGCTGGCACTGGTCGCCGCGGCGGTGATCTTCCAGGTCAAGGGTTCGGACGCGGCCGATTCGACGAGCAACCGCGCGGTGCTCGACGTGGCGAAGACCGCGCAGGTCAAGGACCAGGTCTCGAAGGCCATCGAGACGCTGTTCTCCTACGACTTCAACAACATCAAGAAGACCGAGGACGCGGCCAACCAGCTGCTCGCCACCGACCAGGTCAAGACGAGCTACAACGCGCTGATGGGCCAGGTCAAGAAGCTCGCGCCGGAGCAGAAGGTGGTCGTGACCTGCAAGGTCACCCGCAGCGCGGTGATCCGGCTGAACGGCGACCTCGCCAGGGTGATGCTGTTCATCGACCAGACGTCGACGCGCGCGGACACGAAGCAGACCGCCGCGGGCACGGCGCAGATGCACGTGGACGCCCAGCTGCAGGGCAACACGTGGAAGATCACCGACATGGACACCTACAAGGCCGCCGCACCGGCCGCCGGTGCACCGGCGCCGTCCGCGCCCGCTTCGGCTCCGCCGTCGAAGTAAGCGTCCTGAGCAGTCGTCACGGCCCGTTCCCGGAACCTCCGGGGGCGGGCCGTTGTCGTGCCAGCGTCCGGAACGCCGTCCGAAGCGGCTCCTTCAGCTCATCCGGGCTCTCCGGCGGCTCCAGGGCCTCCGAGCCGGTCACGGCCAGCCGGTTCAGCAGAGAGACCGTGAGGCCGTCCAATTCGGCCCGGAGCACCGACAGGTCGGGACCGCCCTCGGGCAGGTCGCCGGGATGCGCGCTCCAGTGCGTGAAGAGCTGATGCTGGATCTGCTTGCTGGCGGCGATCTGATCCGAGAGGAACCCGGCGGCGAGATCCGGGTCGAGGCCGATTTCGCGGGCAAGCACCCGGACGCGGGCCAGCTCCCGCTGCTCGCGGACGGGATCGTCGACCGGCCGCCCGGCCCCGAACTTCGCGGCGGCGACCTGTTCGCTGATCGCCAGCCTGCGCAGGACCAGGTCGGGAAGCGACGCGTCGGGTCCGGGCATCGTGCGCACCTCCGGGGAGTTCGGGCCCCGCCAGTTGATCACCGGGACGCATCCGTTGCCAAGCGTCGCTTCCGGCGTGCGCAACCCCCCCAATACCAGGAACTTAAGGCGGCGTCGCGGGTGCGTTCGAGCCGCGTCCGCCCAGGTCGAAGGTCTCGCCTGGCCTGGGACGCGGGATGCGGGTCGTGAGGGCCACCCTGAGGGAATCAGATTCCCTCAGGGTTCCCCTCACGGACCTCAAGACACGGTCAGGCGGGGATGAATCGGGCATTCGGCGGCGGTAACGTCCCTNCAAGACACGGTCAGGCGGGGATGAATCGGGCATTCGGCGGCGGTAACGTCCCTTGTGGACGGTCAGCGGGCGGAATCGGCGCGGCTTAAGTCCCTGGCATTGGTGCGCAACCCCTGTCCGGGGGACCCGGAATCGGGTGCCGAGCTGCCCGGAGTTCCCCTGTTTTCGTCCGTCGCGAAGCACCCGGCCGCTCGCGGAATGTGATCCATCCCGCGCCCGCCGCGCCGATGCGGAAACCGCCGCCGAAACCGGGCGCAGGCCGCCCACCTGCGTCGCTGTCCGGCCGACCTGCGCGGCTGCCCCGGGGTACCCGGCGGTAACCGGGACCGCGGCCGGATCGGTCACCCTGTGCTGTCCGGGTTCGACGCTGCGCCAACCGGCGGGAGAGCCGCGCGGCATCTTGACTCCAAAGCCGCGTGGGTTCACGCTTACTGCCAACGGTCACGGCCGGGGAACGCGAACCTTGCGGGAGGGGCGCGAAAACCCGGGCGAACCGGGAGCCGGAAGGACGCAGTGAGGCTCAGGGAGACGCACTGCCCCAAGGTGACGCGATGCAGGCTGGGCCCCGTCGGGAGTGCCCCCTGGACAGACCGCGTCATCGGGGCTAGACTGCTTCTTTGCGCTGCCCTCTTTCAGGCTGCCCGGAGCCGGTAGTTAGGATAGTGGGCACACGGCACCCCTGACAGTCCGCGACAGCTGTTGCCATCGCGGCTGCTCACCGCTCATTGTCCCCGGAAGGACGCATCTTGGCAGTCTCTCCCGCGAACCAGGCCACTGCTGCGACCACCTCGGCTGAATCCCGCGCGCAGGCCACGGGAATCCCCGGAGCGCCCAAGCGGGTCTCCTTCGCGAAGATCCGCGAGCCACTCTCCACCCCGAACCTGCTTGACGTCCAGATCCAGTCGTTCCAGTGGTTCACCGGCAACGAGGCGTGGTTCGAGCGCCGCGTCAACGAAGGCGAAGAAAACCCGGTCGGCGGTCTGGAAGAGGTCCTCAACGAGATCTCGCCGATCGAGGACTTCTCGGGCTCGATGTCCCTTTCCTTCTCCGCTCCGCGCTTCGACGAGGTCAAGGCCTCGATCGAGGAGTGCAAGGACAAGGACATGACGTACGCGGCCCCGCTGTTCGTCACCGCCGAGTTCGTCAACAACAACACTGGCGAGATCAAGAGCCAGACGGTCTTCCTGGGCGACTTCCCGGTGATGACCGACAAGGGCACCTTCATCATCAACGGCACCGAGCGGGTCGTCGTGTCCCAGCTGGTGCGTTCTCCGGGCGTGTACTTCGACAGCAGTGTCGACAAGACGACCGACAAGGACGTCTTCAGCGTGCGCGTGATCCCGAGCCGCGGCGCGTGGCTCGAGTTCGACGTGGACAAGCGCGACACCGTCGGCGTCCGCATCGACCGCAAGCGCCGCCAGCCGGTCACCGTGCTGCTGAAGGCGCTCGGCTGGTCCACCGAGGCGATCCGCGAGCGCTTCTCGTTCTCCGAGACGCTGCTGGCCACCCTCGAGAAGGACCACACCGCGGGCACCGACGAGGCGCTGCTCGACATCTACCGCAAGCTGCGCCCGGGCGAACCGCCCACGAAGGAGAGCGCGCAGACGCTGCTGGAGAACCTGTTCTTCAAGCCGAAGCGCTACGACCTGGCCAAGGTCGGCCGCTACAAGGTCAACAAGAAGCTGGGCCTCGACACCCCGTACGAGACCGGCACGCTGACCGAAGAGGACATCGTCTCGGCCATCGAGTACCTGGTCCGGCTGCACGCCGGCGAGGACAAGATGACGAGCTCCGCCGGCGTCGAGGTGCCGGTCGAGACCGACGACATCGACCACTTCGGCAACCGCCGCCTGCGCACCGTCGGCGAGCTGATCCAGAACCAGATCCGGGTCGGCCTCTCCCGCACCGAGCGCGTCGTGCGCGAGCGCATGACCACGCAGGACGTCGAGGCGATCACGCCGCAGACCCTGATCAACATCCGCCCGATCGGCGCGGCGATCAAGGAGTTCTTCGGCACCTCGCAGCTGTCGCAGTTCATGGACCAGAACAACCCGCTGTCGGGCCTGACGCACAAGCGTCGTCTTTCGGCCCTCGGCCCGGGCGGTCTGTCCCGTGAGCGCGCCGGCATGGAGGTCCGCGACGTCCACCCGTCGCACTACGGCCGGATGTGCCCGATCGAGACGCCGGAAGGCCCGAACATCGGCCTGATCGGCTCGCTGTGCTCGTACGCGCGGGTCAACCCGTTCGGCTTCATCGAGACGCCGTACCGCAAGGTCGTCGAGGGCCAGGTCACCGACCAGGTCGACTACCTGACCGCGGACGAGGAAGACCGTTACGTCAAGGCGCAGGCCAACGCGCCGCTGACCGACGACGGGCACTTCGTCGAGTCCAAGGTCCTCGGCCGCCGCAAGGGCGGCGAGGTCGAGCTGATCGACCCGCTCGAGATCGACTACATGGACGTGTCGCCGCGGCAGATGGTCTCCGTCGCCACCGCGATGATCCCGTTCCTGGAGCACGACGACGCGAACCGCGCGCTGATGGGCGCGAACATGCAGCGGCAGGCTGTTCCGCTGCTGCGCAACCAGGCTCCGTACGTGGGCACCGGCGTGGAGCTGCGCGCCGCGGTCGACGCCGGGGACGTCCTCGTCGCCGAGCAGGCGGGCGTGGTCGAGGAGCTGTCCGCGGACATCATCACGATCATGCACGACGACGGCACGCGGAAGAGCTACGGACTGTACAAGTTCCGCCGCTCCAACCACGGCACGTGCTTCAACCACCGGCCGATCGTCAACGAGGGCGACCGGGTCGAGCAGGGCCAGGTCATCGCCGACGGCCCGTCCACCGAGAACGGTGAGATGGCGCTCGGCAAGAACCTCCTCGTCGCGGTCATGCCGTGGGAGGGCCACAACTACGAGGACGCGATCATCCTCTCCGAGCGCCTGGTGCAGGACGACGTGCTGACGTCGATCCACATCGAGGAGCACGAGATCGACGCCCGCGACACCAAGCTGGGCGCCGAGGAGATCACCCGGGACATCCCGAACGTCTCCGAGGAGGTCCTGGCCGACCTCGACGAGCGCGGCATCATCCGCATCGGCGCCGAGGTCCGCGACGGCGACATCCTGGTCGGCAAGGTCACGCCGAAGGGCGAGACCGAGCTGACCCCGGAGGAGCGCCTGCTCCGCGCGATCTTCGGCGAGAAGGCGCGCGAGGTCCGCGACACCTCGCTGAAGGTGCCGCACGGCGAGACCGGCAAGGTCATCGGCATCCGGGTGTTCTCCCGCGAGGACGACGACGAGCTGCCCCCGGGCGTCAACGAGCTGGTCCGCGTCTACGTGGCCCAGAAGCGCAAGATCCAGCCGGGCGACAAGCTCGCCGGCCGGCACGGCAACAAGGGTGTCATCGGCAAGATCCTGCCGGTCGAGGACATGCCGTTCATGGAGGACGGCACCCCGGTCGACATCATCCTGAACACCCACGGTGTGCCGCGACGGATGAACATCGGCCAGATCCTCGAACTGCACCTCGGCTGGCTGGCCTCCCAGGGCTGGACGATCGAGGGCAACCCGGACTGGGCGAAGAACCTGTCGCAGGAGCTCTACGACGTCGCGCCGAACACGAACACCGCGACCCCGGTGTTCGACGGCGCGAAGGAAGAGGAGCTCACCGGGCTGCTCGGGGCGACCAAGCCGAACCGCGACGGCGAGCGCATGGTCAAGGAGAACGGCAAGGCCACGCTGTTCGACGGCCGCTCCGGCGAGCCGTACCCGTACCCGGTGTCGGTCGGCTACATGTACATCCTGAAGCTGCACCACCTGGTCGACGACAAGATCCACGCCCGCTCCACCGGCCCGTACTCGATGATCACCCAGCAGCCGCTGGGCGGTAAGGCGCAGTTCGGCGGCCAGCGCTTCGGCGAGATGGAGTGCTGGGCGATGCAGGCCTACGGCGCGGCTTACACGCTGCAGGAACTGCTCACGATCAAGTCGGACGACGTGGTCGGCCGCGTCAAGGTGTACGAGGCGATCGTGAAGGGGGAGAACATCCCCGAGCCGGGCATCCCGGAGTCGTTCAAGGTGCTCCTCAAGGAGCTCCAGTCGCTGTGCCTCAACGTCGAGGTGCTCTCCAGCGACGGCGCGGCGATCGAGATGCGCGACTCCGACGACGAGGACCTCGAGCGCGCAGCGGCGAACCTCGGCATCAACCTGTCCCGCAACGAGTCGCCCAGCGTGGACGACGTCGTGCACTAGCCCGCCTCTCCGGCATTTCCAAGTGTGGTCGCGTTTTCGAGGACCGTCGCGCTGGGAGGGGTACCGTGGCCGGCTGCCGTCACGGTACCCCTGAGGTGCGGTTGATCCCGGGGCCACAAAGGCTTTAATCCTCAAGGAAAGAGGGAAGAAAAGACGTGTTGGACGTCAACTTCTTCGACGAACTCCGGATCGGTCTTGCTACTGCCGACGACATCCGTCAGTGGTCCTTCGGCGAGGTCAAGAAGCCGGAGACCATCAACTACCGGACCCTCAAGCCGGAGAAGGACGGGCTCTTCTGCGAGAAGATCTTCGGTCCGACCCGGGACTGGGAGTGCTACTGCGGCAAGTACAAGCGCGTCCGGTTCAAGGGCATCATCTGCGAGCGCTGCGGCGTCGAGGTCACTCGCGCCAAGGTGCGCCGTGAGCGGATGGGCCACATCGAGCTGGCCGCGCCGGTCACCCACATCTGGTACTTCAAGGGCGTTCCGTCGCGCCTCGGGTACCTGCTGGACCTGGCGCCCAAGGACCTCGAGAAGATCATCTACTTCGCGGCCTACGTGATCACCGGCGTGAACACGGAGCTGCGGCACAACGACCTGCCGACCCTCGAGAACGAGATCGGCGTCGAGCGCAAGAACCTCGAGACGAAGCGCGACGCCGACATCGAGGCCCGCGCGCAGAAGCTGGAAGCCGACCTGGCCGAGCTGGAGGCGGAGGGCGCGAAGTCCGACGTGCGCCGCAAGGTCAAGGAGGGCGGCGAGCGCGAGATGCGCCAGCTGCGCGACCGTGCCGGCCGCGAGCTGGACCGCCTCGAGGAGGTCTGGACGACCTTCACGAAGCTCGAGCCGCGTCAGCTGATCGCCGACGAGCTGCTCTACCGCGAGCTGATCGACCGGTACGGCGAGTACTTCACCGGCGGCATGGGCGCGGAAGCGATCCAGAAGCTGGCGACCGAGTTCGACGTCGCCGCGGAGGCCGACAGCCTGCGCGACACCATCCGCAACGGCAAGGGGCAGAAGAAGCTCCGCGCGCTGAAGCGGCTCAAGGTCGTCGCCGCGTTCCAGGCGACCGGCAACGACCCGCGCGGCATGGTGCTCGACGCCGTCCCGGTCATCCCGCCGGACCTGCGCCCGATGGTGCAGCTCGACGGTGGCCGCTTCGCCACGTCGGACCTGAACGACCTGTACCGCCGCGTGATCAACCGGAACAACCGGCTCAAGCGGCTGATCGACCTCGGCGCGCCCGAGATCATCGTCAACAACGAGAAGCGGATGCTGCAGGAGGCCGTCGACGCGCTGTTCGACAACGGCCGCCGCGGGCGTCCGGTCACCGGCCCGGGCAACCGGCCGCTGAAGTCGCTGTCCGACCTGCTGAAGGGCAAGCAGGGCCGGTTCCGCCAGAACCTGCTGGGCAAGCGTGTTGACTACTCGGGCCGTTCGGTCATCATCGTCGGTCCGCAGCTGAAGCTGCACCAGTGCGGTCTGCCGAAGGACATGGCGCTCGAGCTGTTCAAGCCGTTCGTCATGAAGCGGCTGGTCGACCTGAACCACGCGCAGAACATCAAGTCCGCCAAGCGGATGGTGGAGCGCTCGCGGCCGCAGGTGTGGGACGTGCTCGAAGAGGTCATCACCGGCCACCCGGTGATGCTGAACCGTGCGCCGACCCTGCACCGGCTGGGCATCCAGGCCTTCGAACCGCAGCTGGTCGAGGGCAAGGCCATCCAGCTGCACCCGCTGGTCTGCGAAGCGTTCAACGCGGACTTCGACGGCGACCAGATGGCGGTGCACCTGCCGCTGTCGGCCGAGGCGCAGGCCGAGGCCCGGATCCTGATGCTGTCGGCGAACAACATCCTGTCGCCGGCGTCGGGCCGTCCGCTCGCCATGCCGCGGCTGGACATGGTCACCGGCCTGTTCCACCTGACCCGGCTGAACGAGAACGCCGAGGGCGCGGGCAACGCGTACTCGTCGCCCGCCGAGGCGATCATGGCGTTCGACCGCAAGGCGCTGAGCCTGCACGCCCCGGTCAAGATCCGCGTCACCGACCGTCAGCCCGCGAAGGCCGACGAGGCGGCGCTCGCGGAAAAGGGCTGGGAGCCGGGCAAGCCGTGGCTGGCCGAGACGACGCTGGGCCGCGTCCTGTTCAACGATCTGCTGCCGGCGGACTACCCGTTCATCAACGAGCCGATGCCGAAGAAGCGGCAGGCGGCCATCGTGAACGACCTCGCCGAGCGGTACTCGATGACGCAGGTCGCGCAGACGCTGGACAAGCTCAAGGACGCCGGTTTCTACTGGGCGACCCGCTCGGGCGTCACGGTCGCGATCTCGGACGTGCTGACCCCGGTCGGCAAGAAGGCCATTCTCGACGAGTACGAGGGCAAGGCCGACCAGGTCGAGAAGCGGTACCAGCGCGGTCAGCTGTCCCACGCCGAGCGCAACAACGAGCTCGTCAAGGTGTGGACGCAGGCGACCGAAGAGGTCCACAAGATCATGGAGACGGCGCTGCCGGACGACAACCCGATCGCCATGATCGTGAAGTCGGGCGCGGCCGGCAACATGACCCAGGTCCGTTCGCTGGCCGGTATGCGTGGTCTGGTGTCGAACCCGAAGGGTGAGTACATCCCGCGTCCGATCAAGGCGAACTTCCGTGAAGGCCTGTCGGTGGCGGAGTACTTCATCGCCACGCACGGCGCCCGGAAGGGTCTGGCGGACACGGCGCTGCGTACCGCGGACTCGGGTTACCTGACCCGTCGTCTGGTGGACGTTTCGCAGGACGTCATCGTCCGCGAGATCGACTGCGGCACCACGCGCGGCATCATGATGCCGATCGGCGAGGACCTCGGCGACGGCAAGGTCGTGCGCGACCAGCACGTCGAGACCTCCGTGTACGCGCGGAACCTCGCGACGGACGCGGTGGACGCCAAGGGCAACGTCGTGCTGAACGCGGGCGACGACATCGGCGACCCGGCCATCGAGAAGCTGCTCTCCAGCGGCATCTCGAAGGTGAAGGTCCGCTCGGTGCTCACCTGCGAGTCGGCGGTCGGTGTCTGCGCGACCTGCTACGGCCGTTCGATGGCGACGGGCCAGCTCGTCGACGTCGGCGAGGCGGTCGGCATTGTCGCCGCCCAGTCGATCGGTGAGCCGGGCACGCAGCTGACGATGCGTACGTTCCACCAGGGTGGTGTCGCCGGTGACGACATCACGACCGGTCTGCCCCGTGTCACCGAGCTTTTCGAGGCTCGGGTGCCGAAGGGCAAGGCTCCGATCGCGGACGTCGACGGCCGCGTGCGGATCGAGGAGAGCGAGCGGTTCTGGAAGATCACCCTGATCCCGGACGACGGGTCGGAGGAGATCGTCTTCGACAAGCTGTCCAAGCGGCAGCGGCTCGCGAACACCCCGAACGGCCCGCTGGGCGACGGCGACCACGTCAACGTCGGCCAGCAGCTGCTCGAGGGCACGCCGGACCCGCACGAGGTCCTGCGCGTCATGGGCCCGCGCGAAGCGCAGATGCACCTCACGGACGAGGTCCAGAAGGTGTACCGGGCGCAGGGTGTGTCGATCCACGACAAGCACATCGAGGTCATCGTGCGGCAGATGCTGCGCCGCGTGACGATCATCGACTCCGGAGCCACGGACTTCCTGCCGGGCGAGCTGCCCGAGCGGACGAAGTTCGAGGCGACGAACCGGGCCGCGGTCGCCGAGGGCGGCGAGCCGGCTTCGGGCCGTCCGGTGCTGATGGGCATCACGAAGGCGTCGCTGACCACGGACTCGTGGCTGTCGGCGGCCTCGTTCCAGGAGACCACGCGCGTCCTGACCGACGCGGCCATCAACGGCCGCTCGGACAAGCTCGTGGGCCTCAAGGAGAACGTCATCATCGGTAAGCTCATCCCGGCCGGTACGGGCATCAACAAGTACCGGAACATCCAGGTGCAGCCGACCGAGGAGGCGCGGGTCGCGGCGTACGCGATCCCGTCCTACGACGACGGTTACTACACCCCGGACGTGTTCGGTTCGGGCACCGGCGCCGCGGTTCCGCTGGACGACTACGACTTCGGTCGCGACTTCCGCTGATCCGCTCCGCTTGAACGAAACGCCCCCGGCTTCGGCCGGGGGCGTTTCGCTGTATGCGGGGTCAGACCGTGGCGGGCACGTTGATCCGGTCGAGGAAGTCGGCGATCAGGTCGATTCTGGCGACCAGGGTCGCCGGGTCGATCTCGTCCCGGTACACCGCGTAGCACCACCCGTGCTCGAGGCCGATGAGGTCCGGAAGCAGTTCATGGTTGCCGCGCAGCCAGTCCATGGTCTCCGGGGCGATGACCTGGGCCGAGAGGTCCTGATCGCTGGCGTATCCGGTGAACTCGTTCTCGGCCGGCGTGAATTGCTCCCAGCGGGCGGCCGAGGGCGACGTTTGCGCCTCCGCTTCGAACAGCCTTTGCTGGTAGTTGAGATACGCCATGGTCCGCCCGAACATCCGCACCGGTTCGGTCGGGTACGCCTTGGCGATCTTCATGCTCGGCGTCGGCCCGACCTTGGTTTCGATGGTGTACTCGTAGATCCTTCTGGAGCTGTTGGCCCCGACCCGGAGCGAGCACCAGTACGCGCTGACCCGGAACTGCCGGTCCCGCCGCGGCAGGTCAGCCGCGAACTCGACGGTCGGAGGACTGCTGGGGAAGGTCATGCCCTCCGAGATGGTCTTCGGCCGGTACAGCTCGCCAAGAGGCTTCCGGCGCTGCGCGGACCGGGGCCGCCCGTATTTCAGATCGGCGACCATGGATCCGCCCAGTTCCTCGGGCACCGCGTGCAATGCGGCCTCCCGGGCTTGTCTCGCCCGTTTCTTCTTCAGATGCCAGCGGAAGCCGAGATAACTCGGGAGCACGACCATGACCAGGAGTCCGAGGATCGGCCTGAGCCAGTACCAAGCGTCGTGCTCTGCGAGGGCGAGATCCACGGCTCAGAACTCCAGATCTTTTTTGGTCTCGTCTTCCGAAGTTCCGTCCCCGGTCGTCGCGTACTCGACGGCCTTGCGCGCGTTCTCCAAGTGTCCCAACGGTTTCCCTGGCTTGACCGGCAGGTCGGTTTCGTTCTTGTCGTGGCTTCGGAGCCCGACCTGCGACCGTGCCTCGTCCAGCAGCTTCCCGCCGACGGTTTTCCCGAAACCGTCCTTGGCCCGCTTGGCGGTGGTCTTGCCGCCTTCCACGGCCATCTTGGCCACCTCGTCCTTGGCCGCTTTGAAGAACGTCTGGAACCGGGCGATCAAGTCCTTGATCATGTCCAGCAGCTTCTGCAGCTTGCTGACCTGCTTGGTCGCCTTGCCCGCGGTAGACGCCGCGCGCACCCCGGTCGCCGTGCCCGCCGCCGCGGTGGATGCTCCGAACGACGGGACCGCTGCGGCCAGTGCCGGGATCCAGATCATGATCAGCCAGGTGATCAGCTCGGTCAGCAATGCCTTGATGAAGTCCTCGATGACGGTCATCGCCATGCTGCACACCTGCAGCATCGTCGCGATGTCGCCGGCCTGGTCGGCGGTGCCGGTGATCCCGGTCGAGAACTTGGCCAGCTTCTCCGCCGCGGTTTCGGCCGCGCCGCCTTCCCACTGCGAGAGCGAGCTCTTCGCCTGCTCGCTGAACTGGTGCGCGAACTGCTCCAGCCCGCGCCCGATCGCCGTGAAGTTCTCGGCGGCTTTGGACAGTGCCGGGCCGTCGCCGCTGACGAAATGGATCGCGTCCTGGAGCGGGTCGCAGACGGCCAGCAGGAAGTTCAGTCCCTGGCCGACCAGCCAGCCGATCGGGTCGGAGCTGATGCTCATCGCGGTTTCCGCGCACGACTGGACGAAGTTGGTCGTCTCGGAAACCACCCCGCTCAGCCCGGTCGCGGTGTCGCCTGCCTTGATCGCGTCGCTGGTGCCCGCGTCGTAGATCTTCACCGCGCCGCCCACCACCGGCAGCGCGTTGACGATCTTCTTGCCGGTGCCGTCCTCCGGCTTGATCTCGATCTTGCCCAACGGATCAGACATCCCGCCCCCTACTTCCGTCCGCTGCCGAGGTTGTCGATCTTGCCCATGACGTCTTTCCAGCTGCGGCAGTGGTCCTCTTCGGTCTGGTCGTAGAACTGGCCGGCGCGGTTGATCTTGTCGGACGCGGACTGCAGGCCGGTTTCCATCGAGGTCAGCAGGTCTTTCAGGTCGTTGACCATGTCCGTGTACATGTGCTTGACGAGGATGCCGATGACGCCCCAGGACTCGTCGCCGACGTCGGCCTGCGCCACCTTGCCCTTGACCCCGGCGACCGCGGTCTTGTTGCCCGCCAGTTGGCGGGAGTAGTCGTAGAGCTTCGCCGTCTGCACCTGGTAGCCGGCCATCAGCGGTGGTCCTCGTCGTCGAACAGGTTCTTCAGGAAGTCGTCCCCGGCGGACCCGGCCGAGGACGGCGGTGGCGGCGGGGGAGGGGTCTTCTCCGCGGGGTCGGCCAGCAGCTCGCGCTCGGAATAGTCCTCGTGCTGTTCTTCCTCGACACTCCGCTGCGGCGCGGGCGCGCCCCGCTCCATCGCGGCACGCAATTCCTCGACGTCGGTGCCCAGCAATTCGGCCTGGGTTTCCAGCACCTGCTCGGTGAGCTGCATCGAGTTGCCCGTGTGCTGGTCCACCAGCACGGCCTGCTGCCGCGCGGACTCGGCGACCGCCTGCTGCAGGGTCGCCATCACCATCCCGGACAATTCCGTCCCGCCGTGACGCAGCGCGGCATCGGTGATCCGGATGTCCTTGATCGACCCGCCCGGGCCGGAGACGACGGTGACCGACTGGTCGGGCGACGTCGCGGTCGCTTCGAGCGCGCCCAGTTCCTCCTGCATCTGGGCGATGCCGGCGAACTGGTCGTCCACCCGTCGCAGCCTCGATTGGAACCGGTCGAATTCAGCGACCAGCCGGTCGAACTCGTCGGACATGCCGTCTCCCCTGGTGTTCGGTTGCCATACCGTCATGGCCCAATCCGGCATCTTACGGTCGGTATCCGACTAAACACGGCGAAACCGCCAAAAAAGCCCCGCCGCGCGCTCTTTGGTCCGGTCGCGCTGCGTAGCGGGTCCGGAGACGGTACTTGTACGGTCGCGGCTCGGATCCGGCTGGCATAGCTTCGCGCGCGTGGCTGATGTCGTGCCGTTCACGGACAACTTCTCGGATCTCTCCAACGCGCAGGGGTACCAGTTCGAATTCCGTTGCGAGCGCTGCGGAAACGGGTACCGGTCGGCGTTCCAGCGGGACGCGATGGAGACCGGGCGCAGCATGTTGCGCGCGGTGGGCTCGTTCTTCGGCGGGACGCTGCAGCAGTTGAGCAGCTCCGCGGACCAGTGGAAGTACGACCGGGCGACGAACTCGTCAGCGAAGGACCGCGCGCTGACCGCGGCCGTCGAGGAGATCACCCCGCGCTTCCGCCAGTGCCGCGGCTGCAGCGACTGGATGTGCGCGGATCAGTGCTGGAACGAGGAAATCGGCCAGTGCCTGCGCTGTTCGCCCAGCGTGGCGGAGGAGGTCTCGCGCGCGCAGGCGGCGGCGCAGCGGGACCAGATCTGGGACAAGGCGCGCGAGAAGAACTGGACCAAGGACCTGGACCTGGGCACCCGCGCGAAGCTCACCTGCCCGGACTGCGGCCTGAAGGTGGACGGCGGGAAGTTCTGCACCGGATGCGGAAGCTCGCTTGCCCCGACTGTCCACTGTGGAGAGTGTGGCAAGGAGTCCAAGGCGGGCGCGGTGTTCTGCGCGGATTGCGGGCACCGGCTCTGAGGTCTCAGACCTTGGCGAGGGTTTCGCGCCGCTTCTTCACCCGGCGAGGGACGCTGGGCACATAGGTGCGCTTGAGCAGCAACAGGCCGGGGAAAAGCAAGATCAGGGCACCGAGGAGATCGACGGCCGCGAACACCGAGCCGACTTGGTAGCCCCGATCTCCCCCGAACGGGCTCACTGCGATCTCGACGACGGTGCCCCGCGCGGGAAGCTCGTTCTTGTTCCATTCGGCGGTGATTTCGTGGATGATGCCGCCCTGCTCGTAGGTTCCGTACACCTCGGCCCGGTCGACGGTGCAGGACGGGCCGCCGGTGGTGCTCACACAATGCCGGGTGCCGCCGCCGCTGGCCCCGGTGACCGTCGCTTGCACCTGCGGAGCCAGCCCCGTCAGCACGGCGATCGAGTTGCCCGCCGGTCCGATTCCGACGGCGATCAGGGCGAGCGCGATGAGCGTCCGCGCGGTCAGCGAGATGGAGGTGACCGGCTGCCGGTCGCGTGCGTCGCGCCTGCGGTTCAGCGGCGTGCGGAGGAATCCGCCGCGTTTGCCGATCCATGCGTCGTACGCGGTGTCCGCTCTGGTCGCGACTGCACGGAATTGGCGGTCATTCGCCCACTTCTCCCAGATCGCTGAGGGGACAGCGGCGGCGATCATCGCGAGTTTGCGGGAGTTGTCGAACATCCGGTCTTCGGTCAGCCCGCCGGTGTCGGTGGTCCAGATCGCGTCCTCGCGGAAGGCGACCTGGTGCACGCGGAAGAACCGGTCGTTCAGGAGCAGCTCGCGGACCTCGCCGGTCAGCATCTCCCGGGCGAAGTCCGGATCCGAGGCGTAGACGGAGAACCGGCTGTCGAATTCGGGGTCGGTCTCGAATTCGTGCAGGGTGGTGTCGGGCCGCAGCCAGCTGAACTGGTTGCGGGTGATCCGCATGTCTTCGAGCGGAGTGAAGTGCTCTGGGGCGAAGGCTTTGATCTTCGGCGAGATGGTCAGCGCGGGCACGTTCGGGACGCGCAGCTCCACGACCGAGCAGATCGAACCGAGCGCCTCGGCCAGCTTCGACTTCCGGCGGAAATTGCTGTCCCGGTAAGGAGATTCGGTCGAATACTCGATGCCGAGCAGCCGATGTCCGTGGTGGGTGAACTCGACCGTGGCCCGGCTCGGCCAGGGGTCGGGATGATCCCGCGGGACGGCAAGCCCTTGCCGGGGAAGGAAACCGAAGCTGGGCTGATCGCTTGAATCGACGCGCTTCGCCCAGTGCTGCGAGCGCCAGCCCCGCCAGGCAAGCAGCGCGGCGACGACCAGCGGCACGCCGTACCAGGCGAGCGGCGGCACGATCAAGCTGGCGGAGAACCAGTACAGCGTGGCGAGGGAGACGGTGATTCCGCAAAGAACATGGAAAACCGCCGCCAGGACCGCGCTGCGCCGCTCGGCCCAGGCGGCGATCCAGAGCAACGCGAAGGCCAGTGCGTAGCCGCCGAAGAAATAGCCAGGGACAACCAGCTCGTCCATCACACGCTGCCAGGTCAGGCCGTGGCCAGGGCTTCGCGCGTCTTCCGGACCCGGCGCGACGCCCTCGGCCAGTAGGTCACCTTGACGATCAGCAAACCGAACAGCAACGGGAACAGGCAGGTGAAAATGACTCCCTGCGCGGCCCTGCCGCTCTCGAAGATCGGGCTCCACCACAACGGTCCGAGCTGAACCTTGACGACGTCGCCCACTTCCGGCATTTCTTCGGACCAGCGCGTGGTCGAGGTATGGGTGGAGCCGTCGAGCACGTAGGCGCCGCGGACCCGAGCGGCGGAGCCCCCGGTGCACTTCCCGGAACTTCCCCGGCAGACCGGCGCGGCGCCGCGGTCGATCCAGGTCACCTTCAAGTCCACCTCGGTGCCCTGTCCGTTCATGACGAGAAGCGAATTGCTCATCGCGAGGACGGCGCTGGCGATCATGACCGCCGCGATCAGCGAGCGCATCGCCAGCGAGGTGGAGGTGACCGGCTGCCTGTCCAGCGCTTCCCGGCGGCGGTTCAGCTTGGTCCGGACGAGCCCGGCCCGTTTGCCGTACCACGCGTCGTAGCTCGTTTCGGCGCGCGCGGTCACCCGGCGAAATTCCGCTGCTTCGGCGCTGGCCCACAAGCTGGGCGACAGCACCGCGGCGAGCATGGCGAGCCGCCGCCCGTTGCCGAGCATCCGCTCTTCGGTCAGCCCGCCCGCTTCCGCGGTCCACATCGAATCGCGGTCGAACACGACCTCGTGCACCCGGAACCACAGATCGGTCATGATCATCTCGCGGACCTCGCCGGTGAGCACCTGCCGCGCGAACTCCGGGTCGCTGGTGGTCACGGAGAACCGCCGGTCGAAATCCGGATCCAGTTCGAACGCCGCCAGCTCCTCGCCGGGCTTGGGCGAACCGGCCTGGTTGCGGGTGATCTTGGCGTCTTCGAGCGGGGTGAAGTGTTCCGGCTCGAAGGCCTTGGTCCGCGGGCTGATCACCAGCGTCGGCCCGGCGGGGACCCGCATTTCGACGAGGGTGTAGATCCCGTCGACCTGGTTGGCGACCGAATCGAGCACGCCGTCCGGTGCGCCGGACGAGTACTCGACGCCAAGCAGTTGGTGCCCCTGGTGGTCGAACTCGGCAGTGCGCCGGGTCCGCGGACGGTCGGGCTCGGTGGCTGCGACCGTGCGGCCTCGCCGGGGAAGCACGCCGAAGGTCGGTTCCTCGACCGCACCCAGCCGCCGGATCCAGAATCGCTGCCGGAGAACTCTCCAGGCCGCGAACCCGGCCATCGCGATCGGGATGCACACCCAGCCGATGGCGGGACCGCTGCTCTCGGTCCCCGCGGTCAGCCAGTACAGCGTGGTCCCGAACAGGGCGGCGATGCTGAGCGCTTCGCATACGGCGGTCTTGACCACGCTGCGGTTCTCGAACCGGCTGGCGAGCATCAGCAGGAGCAGGGTCAGGACGTAGCCGCCGACGATGTACCAGGGTTCGAGCAGTGCTGCCATTTTCGCGGCTCCTGTGGGCTGCTCTTCGGCACCCGGGTGAAGAGGTTTTGTGCTCCGGCAGGGCGAGGGTAGTGCGCGTCGAACCGGATCGCCGTCGCGGGCGAGGCAGCGTCGGCGATTTCAGCCCCGCCGGTCAGATGTCGAGGTCGTCCTTCGTTTCTTCGACGCTCTGGCCGTTGCCGGGATGATCTTGCTTCAGGTTCGTGATCGCCTTGTCGGTCGCCTTGTACGCGGACTTGGTGGTGTAGGCCGAGCCCTTCGACAAGTCGCCAGGGGCGATGCCGGTGGTCGCCTTGACTGTCTCGTCGAAAACCTTGCGCGGAACGCTGGTGAAAACGTCCTTCGCCGCTTGGCTGTATGCGGCGCCCTGAGCGTTCAGGCCCTTGGCGAAGGCGCCGGTGATCGCCTTCTCCTGGCCGGGGGTCATGCCGACCTTGCCCGCCTTGGTGAGCTTCGAGCCCTGCTTGACCAGGTCGTCGCTCCACTTCATGAGGAAGCCCATGAATTTGTCGAGCAGCTTGCCGAGCTTGCCGAGGTGTTTGGTGATCTTGCCGAGCGCGCTCGCCGCCTTCGCGACGGACGCGGCCATCGCACCCGCGACCGATGAGCCGAAGCTCACGATCGACGCCGCCAGCGCGGGCAGCCAGATGTAGATGAGCCAGCTGACCAGTTCCGAGATGATCGCCTTGACGACCTCCTCGATGACGGTCATGACCATCGACCACATCTTCAGGGTGTCGGACACCGACCCCGCGGCCGAGCCGATGCCGTTGATGCCCTGGGCGAACTCGGCCAGAGCCTTCTTGGCTGCCTCGCCGCCTTCGCCTTCCCAGTCCTTGAGGGCCTCGTCTCCGGTCTTGACGAAATCGTCGGCCAGCTTGACGAAACCCGTGCCGATCGACACGAAGTCCCCTGCCGCCTTCTCCAGCGCGGGCCCGTCGCCGGTCACGAAGTGCAGCGCGTCGTTGAGCGGCTGGATCAGGTCCAGCAGCATGTTCAGGCCGTTGCTGACCAGCCAGCCCACCGGGTCGAGCGCGAAGCTCGCCATGTCCATCGTCGCCCCGGCGACGAAACCCGCTCCGTCCTGCAGCAACTGGCCACTCGCAGCGGCGACGTCACCGACACTGTCTGCTTTGGAGAACTTGTCGTAGGCGTTGGAGATGGTGCTGACGCCTTTGCCGACGACGGGCGTGTGCGTCGTCGCCTCCTTGGCCACGTGCAGGCCGTGCTGAAACCCGTTTTCGCCGCGGTGGTCGTCGTGGAGCTTCACCCCGTCGGCGATGCTGTCCTGTCCCATGGTTTCCCCCCTGCTCAGCGCGGCCCGTCGATCTTCGTCTCGAATTTGCCGAACGTCATGACAGTGTCTTGTTCGTGGCCGTCGTAGATCTCGGCGGCCTTGCTGACCTTGCCTTGGAAGGATTCGACGCCGCTCTTGAGAAGTTCGAGCAGCTCTTTGAGGTCGTCGAGTTTGCCGGTGTAGGTCTGCTTGACCGCCAGCCCGATCAGTCCCCAGGACTTGTCCGTCACGTCGGCGTGGTTGATGAGGTCGCCGAACTTCCCGGCCTCGCCTTTGTACCGGTCGAGCCCCGTGGAGTACTTGGTCAGGGCCGCGGTGTCGACCTTGTGACCGCCGTTCGTCGGGCTCATCGGTGGTCCTCCTCGTCGTTGAACAAGTTCTTGAGGAACTGGTCGCCCGCCGATGCCGAAGGCGGCGCCGGCGGAGGCGCCTGGGGCGTCCGGCGGTCGTCGCGAAGCAGGTCGTTGTTCGCGAAGTCCTCGTCGTCCCTGACCGGTGCGGCCTGCTGCGGCTGCTCCTCCGGCAGGTTGGACTCCAGTTCTTCGACGGTGGTTCCCAAACCAGCGGCCTGTGCCTCGAGGACCTGGTCGGAGACGTTCAGCCCGAAGGCCGTGCCCACGTGCTCGTCGACGATGCCCGCCTGCTTGCGGGCGGATTCGGCGACCGCCTTGTGCAGGGTCGCCAGGATCGAGGTCGCCAGCTGGTCCGGTTGCTGCCGGAGCGCGTCCGGGGTGAGCCGGAGGTCTTTGATCGATCCGCTCGGACCCGCGACAACGGTGACCGCCCGGTCCGGCGACGTCACTTCGGCCTCGAGTGCGGTGAGCTCCTCCTGCATGTCGCCGACTTTCGCGAACTGCGCTTCGGCTTGCTTGAGCTTGGCCTGGAACTTGTCGAACTCCGCGACGAGCCGGTCCATCTCTGCCGACACCGACAGTCACCCCTTTCCCCTGATCCCTCACGTGATGTGCGGATTATGCCGCTTCTGTCAGGTTCGCGCCGTAGGGTCAGGGAATCCAGGGTGGGTGATTCACCGCAGGCAAGCGGGTGAGTTCCCGGGATTCGATCACGAAAAGGTAACGAACATATCGGGCGAACAGCCCCACCTCGGACGCCGAAGCGCCGAACATACTTTGGGCCGAACGGAGCATCGCAGGTCAGCGCCGCCGCTCCAGCCGGATGTCAGGGCGAGGGGCGGGCAAGTCGGCCCAGTTCGTGGGATATTCACCCCTTCGGTCGACGTTCCCACGATTGATCACCGCATTGACAGTGCGTGCGGTTCGCCAGAGTATTTCGCGCATGTCCATTCCGGTTGCCCTCGTGTGGCGCCTGCACGTTGATCTGCGTCAGCAGGCCAGCGCGCTGTGTAGGAATTCCTGACCTTTTCTTCCGGCCGCGTTCGGCTGGCTGATTTCTCTTGCCCCGCAACGGGTTTCTGTGGCCCGAGGGGATAACCGCTTTTCCCGTTCCGGGTGGGTTTCATGCTGCCCGGAGAACGGGGAAAGAAGTGCCTTCGCGGGCGCTTCACGGGAACACGAACAGGGAGACACAATGCGATTCAGCTCCTCCTCGGGCGCCCCGCCCCGATGGCGGAAAGCGCTGACCGTCGCGGGCGCGGTCGCGCTCGCGATCGGTGCGGTGACCTACACCGGGTCCAGCACCAGCGCCTACGCCGACGTCCAAGTGGTCACCGACGCCAAAACCGCGTCCGACGGCAAGCAGTACTGGGTGCAGAACCACCTGGTGAGCAAGGACCTTGCCGCGCAAGCGCGTTCCGCGGACGGCACGCCGAAGAAGTGGCTGCTGGTCTGGGCCGGCGACGAGAACATCGCCGATACCGCGGTGAAAGACGTCAAAAACCTGCCGGGATCGCTCGGCGGCGGTCTCGGCAAAGTCAAGAATGCCTTGCCCGGTCCCGATTTCCTCGCGGTGATCGACGCGACGCAGGGCTCGCCGACGTACGGCAAGGTGGTGAACACCGCGACCGTCGGGCCGCTTGTCGAGAACGAGCCGCACCACATGCAGTACGTGTGGCACAAGGGCGACACGATCTACGCCGGTGCGTTGTTCGCCGCGGCGACGTACGCGTTCGACGTCAGTGCGTTGCCGCAGCTGAAGCTCAAGGGCATCAGCCTGCCGACGCAGACGCTCGGCGGTTCCGTGCCCGACGCGTACTGGGTGTTGAAGGACGGCACCGCGTACGGCACGTACATGGGCGGGCCGGTCGTGCCCGGTCCGTACGCGTACCAGGACGGTTCCACGCAGATCGGCAACGGTTTCGCCGGCAGTCCGGGGGAGGTTGTGCACTTCGACCAGAACGCGCAGGTGCTGTCGCAGAATCCGGCGGCGACCCCGCAGGGCGACAACGCGAAGCTGTGCGACAACCTGCCGCAGCTGGGCAAACCGTCCTGCGCGAACCCGCACGGCGTGCAGGCGCGCGAGGACCTCAACACCCTCGTCACCAGTGACTACGCCGAACCGCGCAACATCATTCTCGACCCGGTGAAGCAGCCGTCGCCGTATCTGCGCCGTCCGACGATCCGCACCTGGGACATCTCCGACCGCAACCACCCGAAGCTGAAAGCGGTGTCCTACCTGCAAGACGGCCCGCGGGCGAATCCGGCGGACCCGCTGCACTCGGAAAGCCGCGCGGTCATGGAGACCACGGTGACGAACCTGCCCGGCCACAAGGGTGCGTTCGCCGAGACGATGCAGGGCGGCGCGATCTTCTACACGCCGGACATCACCGCGAAGGACCCGCACTGGATCGAGGTGTTCGACGACGGCACCGCGGGCAAGCCGATCTACTCGCAGAACGACTCCAACGGGGCCAGCTCCAACGGCGGCTGGCTGCAGACCAGCCCGGACGACCGGTTCCTGTACCACGCGGTGCAGGGCAGGCAGAAGGGCGCGCTCGGCCCGGACGACCCTGGCACCACCGGCGGCGTGTACGTGCTCGACATCCAGAAGCTGGTCGCGGCGGGCGACAAGGTCGAGGACATCAAGGGCCGCGTCGACACCGTGGAGAAGGCGCAGCAGGGCGGCGGGGGAGACCTGCCGACCGTCGTCGGCTCCGCGCCGATCAACCCGGGCGTGCCCGGGGCAGGCCCGCACTGGGGCGCGTACGACAACTTCGCGCTCGGCCAGGACGGTTTCTACCACGAAACCCAGCAGCCGCAGCACATCGCGGTGTCGAACTACTTCGTCGCCCGGTCCGGTTTGGACGGTGACCACAAGGTCAACCTGCTGAACCTGTCGCCGGACGGGAAGGTCGCGGTCGACGCGAACTTCCGCGACGAGTTCACCGGCCAGGTCGGCATCAACTTCAACCGGAAGTCGTGGCCGCACGGGGACTTCGGCAACGCCAAGCCGCACTCCGAGCTGTTCGTGGTCGCCGACCAGAACGTGAAGTAACTCGTTCCCGGCGCGCGGGCGCCCGTCCGCGCGCCGGGACTCTCCCCGAAGAAGGTCTCCATGGATCACCACGTCACTCCGGCCGCCACCGGATCGTCCGGGGTGGACAGTGCCGCGCTGGTGCTGCGGCTGATACTGCTGCTGGCGACGGCATTCCTCGCCGGTACCGGGATTCTGCGTCCGCTCGTCGGACCGCTGCCGCGCAAGCTGTGGCTCACCACCGGCGCGCTGGGGGTCGGCTCGGCGGTGCTGGCCGCGGTGTCGGCGGCGACGGTCGACGTCAACCTCGTCGCGCTGATCGTGCACATCGTGCTCGCGTTGGCGGTGCCGGTGCTGCTTCGGTGGCCCTCGGCGGGCCGTTGGGCTTCGCTCGCGCTGGTCGTACTCGTGGTGTTGGAGACCTCCGTCGACGGCACGGGTATCTCCTTCGCCATCGACACTGTGTACGTCACTGCGGCTGCACTGTGGTTCGGCGTGACGCTGCTGTCGGCGTGGGTGCCGGTGGAGGAGTGGCGCTCGACGCCGTTGCGCGTCGGGCCGCTGTCGGTCAGCCTCGCCGGACTGTTGACGCTTGCGGGCGTCGTGCAGCTCGGCGTCTCCGGCGTCGCCTTCGACCGACGGCTGTACGAAACGCTCTTCGGCATCTCGCTGATCGTGGTGGTCCTGCTGCCCGCCGCGGTCACCGTCGTGTCGGCAATCTTGTTGTCCCGCAACGCTTCCATTCGCGGCTACCGCTATGGCGTCGCCGGGGTCGCACTCGGTTTCGTCGCGTGGAGTGCGCTCGCCGCGGTGCCGCAGCCAGCGCCGTTGCCGGTGCCCGGAGTACCGCTGCTGGCGGACGCGACCGTCGGCGGCGCGAGCGTGCCGGTGCTGGTCAGTCCGCAACGGCCCGGACGCAACCTCGTGCACTTCCCGGCGAGCGCGGGCACGGACCTGTCCGCCGGCGTCGAGGGCGGGACCGTGACCACCGCGGCGGCGCGCGCCGGTGCGGAAGGCAGCTGGGCCGAGGTCGACCTTCCGCCCGGACGCAGCACTCTCGTCGTGCACAAGGGCGACGCGACCACCACGGTCGACGTCGACGCGGGCACGGAGGCGGGCCCGGCGGTGTCGGACGCCGACGCGCCGGAATGCGCTGAAGCCGCACTCGGCGGTCTGGTGGCGGAGAAACGCGACGTGCTCACCAGCTGCCCGGCGGACGCGTTGTCGCCGGAGGACCGCGGTTCGCTGGTGAAGCTGGTCGAATTCCTCGCCTCGCGGAAACCGTCAGCGATCACGCTGGTCGAGGACAAGTCGCCACGTGGGGTGCAAGCCGCCCAGCTCGTCCGCGAAACCGCCGCTCGCGTCGGGCTGCCGGTACGCCCGGACGCGGCGGCGGATACCGCACTGGTGGTCGTCTCCGGCTGGAGCGACGGGTACCTCGCGATGAGTCGCGCCGCCGAGTCACAGCGGCTCAAGCCGACCCACCAGTTCGGCCTCTATCTCGCGCCGTGGCTGCTCAACGGACCCATCGTCAACACCGTGGCCAGCGCGGCCATGCCGCTGCGCTTCGACCCGCGAGACCAGCTCGCGGTGAGCTACGCGGTGGCGGTCGGCAACAGTTTCGGCGGAGAAAGCCCGTCACTGGGCGGTTTCCGGACCTGGCTCGGTCCACAGTGGACAGCGGTGAACGGCGAGGTGCAGCTGTTCGCGGCCGCGCAAGTCAACGCGATGCCGATGTACCCGAACGAACCGCACGCGCCCGGCATGCAGGCCGCGCGCGACTACGCCGGGCAGTGGATCCCCGACGGAACCATCGTCCCGATCAGCGGCGCGCTCCGCTGACCCGCAGTTCCCCGAAGTACCCGAAGAAAGGAAACCCCTGATGAAACGCACTGCCGCCCGGATCCTGCTGCCGCTCGCCGCGGCCGGGGCGTTCGCCGGATTCGGCGGGGGAGCGGCCAGCGCCGCCACCCCGGACGCGTCCGCTCCCGCCCAGCCCGCGGTCGCCGCTGGCCAGGCCGCCGCTCCGGGATCCTCCGTCGCCGGTCTCCCCGGTGGCCTGCCTTCCCTGCCTACTGGCGGCCTTCCAGCCCTGCCGACCGGCGGTCTGCCCACCCCGAGCCTCCCCGGCCTCCCGGGCGCCCCGACCGGTGGCAACCCGTCGATCTGGGTCGTCCCCGGCCTCGACGCGGGCAGCCTCCTCAGCCCCACCACTCAAGCCCCGGCGCAGCTCCTGGCGCCGGTGTTCAACCTCGTCACCGCCGTTTCCTGAGCACTGAAGGAGAAAGCCATGAAGAAGACAGTCGTCCGCGCCGCGGCAGCCACCGCGCTCGCCGGAGCCGCGGTGCTCGGCGCAGCCGCTCCCGCGCTGGCCGCCACACAGGACCAGCCCGGTGTCGTCGTGGTCGACGAGCCGGACACGTCGAACCTGAACAACATCTGGACGTTCGCGCCGCTCGGCGTGCCGGTGCTGGGCCTGATCCAGTCGCTGAACGGCGTCCCCGGCCGGATCCTGCCCGGCTGACCCCGACCCCGCCGGTGGTTCCCCTCGCCCCCGGGAACCGCCGGCGGACCCCGGAAAGAAGGACCATGGACAGACAGCTGATCGGCCGGCTCGCGATCGCCGGGATCGCGGTGGCGGCCGTCTCCGCGGCGGTAGTGATCCTCGGCGACGACACCGCGCCCGCCCCAGTCGCCGTCTCCACACCGGCCGCCGCCGTGCCGCAGCACGCCCCGGACCGCACCGTCACGCGCACCCTGGCCCCGGCGACGTCCACCGCGCCGGCCGCGCCCGCTCCGTCCAGCTGGCAGATCACCTACGAACTCACCGGCTCCGGCACCGCCACCGTCGTTTACGACGACAACGGCCTCGGCCTGGTGCACCAGGAGTTGTCCGTGCCGCTGCCCTGGCGCAAGACCCTGACCTGGCCGAAGTCCGCCGTCGCGCCGACCGTGCAGCTGATGGGCCAGTCGAGCGGCCCGGTCGAATGCCGGATCTCGGTGAACGGCGTGCTGGCGCGGTCCGCGGAAGCCGCCGACGGCGAGGTCGCCAGCTGCGCGGGACGGCTCAGCTGAGGTCTTTCGAGAACCAGTGCTCGGCGTACTTGTCGTCGTTGAACGCCTCGACCTCCGCGTAGCCCATCGACGCGTACAGCGCGCGTGCTTCGACCAGATCGTCCCGGGTGTCGAGCCGCATCCGGACCGAGCCCAGCCGCTTCGCCGCCTCTTCGGCCGCCGTGACGATCAGCTTCCCGCCGCCGTGCCCGCGGTGCTCCGGGCGCACGTACACCTTCGTCAACGCGCTCAGCCCCGGCTCGACCACGCGGATCCCGACGCAGCCGGCCGGTTTCCCGTCCCGGTAGGCCATCAGGAACGCCCCGGTCGGCGCGACGAGGCCGTCGGCGGGCTCGTCGGCCAGCGCCTCGTCCACCTCGGCGGGCGTGGCCGGACGGCCGTAATACCGCGACGCCACCTCGTCCATGTACTCGCGCAGGATCGCCGTCGCGTCGGGGTGTTCGGCCAGGATTTCGCTGATCTTCCAGTCCACGTCCCTCATCTTGGGGAGTCCGTCCACCGATTTCCCCGGCAGGTACCGTGCAGTCCGGCAGGGGAACCGAACGAGGAGGCGACATGGACGGCAGCGAGAACGTCGACCAGCCGGGGGACAAGAAGACCGGCGGCAGTCATGCCGCGCCGGAGGGGGCTGGAGTGCACCCGCTGATCGATCTGTCGCGCGACCCGAACCCGGGCAAGCCCGACCACGCGAAGCCGGACGAGGACTGACCCGCGGCTGGCCGGACGGGGACTGATCTCCGGCTCGGCCTGGACGAGGATTGACCCGGCCAGGCGAGGACGGACCCTCGGCTCGGCCCGGACGAGGACTAACCCGCGGCTCGGTCCAGGCGAGGACTGACCCGCGGCCCGGTCCGACGAGGTTTGACCCCGGCCCGGCGGGTGCACACCGCCGGGCCGGTTTTCGCGGCTCCGCCCAGCCCTGAGGCGGGCGCCGCCTCCGGTGAGGTGCTTGTCACCCCGGGCGAGGTCCATTGTGGAACACCCAGCGGCCCTTCTTGTTGCCGCTGAAGAATTTCTCTCGCGTTCTTAACGCCGCCGCGAGTTCTCGGCGCGGCGGTCGGCGAGCGATGCCCGGCGCGCGTCCATTCATTGGCCGCCCCGTCCCGGCATGCGAACCGAAGTGCGCTCTGACCGCGGGAACCCGTCCGGGAATAGCGTCGCCGAGCCCCGCGTTCTGCATCTCGGGAAGTCCCGCGCGGCACCGTCCCAAGGCCCCGATCTGGGGTTACGATGACCGGTCGGCGACCGTAGCGACCCCCCGCCCGGACCGCTCCGCGAGTGGACGGGTATCTTTGGAGACCGTGCCCGGCAGGCGTCGGGCCGCTCCGCGTGCCGTTGGGCATGAGCGGGGTGCTTTTGCACCCGGTTCACCGGCCTCGCCACGTGGGGTTCCGACGGAAAATCCCTCCGGGAAGTTACCGGTCGCGAGACCGTGACGCGGGCCGACACGCCCGACCGCGGGGACCGGTGAAGACACGAAGAAGCAAGATCACGACAGGAAGCTGGTCCATTGCCCACGATCCAGCAGCTGGTCCGCAAGGGCCGCCAGGACAAGGCTGCCAAGCAGAAGACCGCGGCCCTCAAGGGGAGCCCGCAGCGTCGTGGCGTGTGCACCCGCGTGTACACCACGACTCCCAAGAAGCCGAACTCGGCCCTGCGCAAGGTTGCTCGTGTGAAGCTGACCAGCGGTATCGAGGTCACCGCGTACATCCCGGGCGAAGGCCACAACCTGCAGGAGCACTCGATGGTGCTCGTGCGCGGTGGCCGGGTCAAGGACCTGCCGGGTGTTCGCTACAAGATCATCCGCGGTTCGCTCGACACCCAGGGTGTGAAGAACCGTAAGCAGGCGCGCAGCCGGTACGGCGCGAAGAAGGAGAAGAGCTAATGCCTCGCAAGGGTCCGGCGCCGAAGCGGCCGCTGATCTCCGACCCCGTCTACGCCTCCCCGCTGGTCACCCAGCTGGTGAACAAGGTGCTGAAGGACGGCAAGCGGTCCCTGGCCGAGCGCATTGTCTACGGCGCTCTCGAAGGCGCTCGCGAGAAGACCGGCACCGACCCGGTCGTCACGCTGAAGCGCGCGCTCGACAACGTGAAGCCCACCATCGAGGTGAAGAGCCGCCGCGTCGGTGGCGCCACCTACCAGGTGCCGATCGAGGTCAAGCCCGGCCGCTCCACCACGCTGGCGCTGCGCTGGCTGGTCTCCTTCTCGCAGGCCCGCCGCGAGAAGACGATGATCGAGCGGCTGCAGAACGAGCTGCTGGACGCGAGCAACGGCCTTGGCGCCAGCGTCAAGCGTCGCGAAGACACGCACAAGATGGCCGAGTCCAACAAGGCCTTCGCGCACTACCGCTGGTGATGACCGCCCGGCTGCCGATAGAAGCCATGCCGGGCCCCACGTTCGAGACAGGGGAACATTCTCGTGGCACGTGAAGTGCTGACCGACCTCAACAAGGTCCGCAACATCGGCATCATGGCGCACATCGACGCCGGTAAGACCACCACCACCGAGCGGATCCTGTTCTACACCGGGATCAACTACAAGCTCGGCGAAGTCCACGACGGCGCCGCCACGATGGACTGGATGGAGGAGGAGCAGAAGCGAGGCATCACCATCACCTCGGCTGCCACCACCACCTTCTGGAACGACTACCAGATCAACCTGATCGACACCCCCGGGCACGTCGACTTCACCGTCGAGGTGGAGCGCAACCTGCGGGTGCTCGACGGCGCGGTCGCCGTCTTCGACGGCAAGGAAGGCGTCGAGCCGCAGTCCGAGCAGGTCTGGCGGCAGGCGGACAAGTACGACGTCCCGCGCATCTGCTTCGTCAACAAGATGGACAAGCTGGGTGCGGACTACTACTACACCCTGCAGACCATCTCGGACCGTCTCGGCGTCCGGCCGCTGGCCATCCAGCTGCCGATCGGCGCGGAGAACGAGTTCGAGGGCGTCATCGACCTGGTCCGGATGAAGGCCCTGGTCTGGCGCGGCGAGGTGCAGAAGGGCGACGACTACTCCGTCGAGGACATCCCGGCCGAGCTGGCCGACCGCGCGGCCGAGTACCGCGAGAAGCTGATCGAGGCCGTCGCCGAGACCGACGACGCGCTGATGGAGAAGTTCCTCGAGGGCGAAGAGCTGACCCAGGACGAGATCAAGGGCGGCATCCGCAAGCTGGTCGTCACCCGCGAGGCGTTCCCGGTGCTCGCCGGCTCCGCGTTCAAGAACAAGGGCGTGCAGCCGATGCTGGACGCGGTCATCGACTACCTGCCGTCGCCGCTGGACGTGCCGCCGGTCGAGGGTCTGCTGCCCGACGGCGAGACCCCGGTCACCCGGCACGCGACGACCGAGGAGCCGTTCTCCGCGCTCGCGTTCAAGATCGCCGCGCACCCGTTCTTCGGCAAGCTGACCTACATCCGGGTCTACTCGGGCAAGGTCGCCTCCGGCGCCCAGGTCGTCAACGCGACCAAGGAGCGCAAGGAGCGCATCGGGAAGATCTTCCAGATGCACTCCAACAAGGAGAACCCGGTCGACGAGGCTCTGGCCGGCCACATCTACGCGGTCATCGGCCTGAAGGACACCACCACCGGTGACACCCTTGCCGACGCGCAGAACCCGGTCGTGCTCGAGTCCATGACCTTCCCGGACCCGGTCATCAAGGTGGCCATCGAGCCGAAGACCAAGGCCGACCAGGAGAAGCTCTCCCTGGCGATCCAGAAGCTCGCCGAGGAAGACCCCACGTTCCAGGTCAACCTGGACGAGGACACCGGTCAGACGATCATCGCGGGCATGGGCGAGCTGCACCTCGAGGTGCTGGTCAACCGCATGAAGTCCGACTACAAGGTCGAGGCGAACATCGGCAAGCCGCAGGTCGCCTACCGCGAGACCATCAAGAAGACCGTGGACAAGCTCGACTACGTCCACAAGAAGCAGACCGGTGGTTCCGGCCAGTTCGCGAAGGTCATCGTGAAGCTGGAGCCGCTCGAGCGCACCGACGGTGCTCTCTACGAGTTCGACAACAAGGTGACCGGTGGCCGCGTGCCGCGGGAGTACATCCCGTCGGTCGACGCGGGCGCCCAGGACGCGATGCAGTACGGCGTGCTGGCCGGCTACCCGCTCGTCGGGTTGAAGTTCACCTTGTTGGATGGCGCGTACCACGAGGTCGACTCTTCCGAAATGGCGTTCAAGATCGCCGGTTCCATGGCGATGAAGGAAGCCGCGAAGAAGGCAGGCCCGGTCATCCTCGAGCCGATGATGGCCGTCGAGGTCACGACTCCCGAGGACTACATGGGTGACGTGATCGGCGACCTCAACTCCCGCCGTGGCCAGATCCAGGCCATGGAGGAGCGCGCCGGTACCCGTGTCGTGAAGGCACTGGTCCCGCTGTCGGAGATGTTCGGCTACGTCGGCGACCTGCGGTCCCGTACCCAGGGCCGGGCGAACTACTCCATGGTGTTCGACTCCTACGCCGAGGTTCCCGCGAACGTCGCGAAGGAAATCATCGCGAAGGCGACGGGGGAGTAATCCCCTCCGCTCGCGGGCATTAAGGGACTCTCCTGAACGTCCGCAGCAACGACGAAGGAACATTCGCGGGGCGGCAGCCACGCTGCCCCGCGAGCACAAAGCAAATCCAGTCCAGGAGGACATTCCAGTGGCGAAGGCGAAGTTCGAGCGGAGCAAGCCGCACGTCAACATCGGCACCATCGGTCACGTCGACCACGGCAAGACCACGCTGACCGCGGCGATCACCAAGGTTCTGCACGACGCGTACCCGGAGCTGAACGAAGCCCGTGCGTTCGACCAGATCGACAACGCGCCGGAAGAGAAGCAGCGCGGTATCACGATCAACATCTCGCACGTCGAGTACCAGACCGAGAAGCGTCACTACGCGCACGTGGACGCCCCCGGTCACGCTGACTACATCAAGAACATGATCACCGGTGCCGCGCAGATGGACGGCGCGATCCTGGTGGTCGCGGCCACCGACGGCCCGATGCCGCAGACCCGCGAGCACGTGCTGCTGGCCCGCCAGGTCGGCGTGCCCTACATCGTCGTGGCGCTGAACAAGGCCGACATGGTCGACGACGAGGAGATCCTCGAGCTCGTCGAGCTGGAGGTCCGCGAGCTGCTGTCCTCGCAGGAGTTCCCGGGCGACGACGCGCCGGTCGTGCGCGTCTCCGGCCTCAAGGCCCTCGAGGGCGACCAGAAGTGGGCCGACGCCGTGCTCGAGCTGATGCACGCCGTCGACGACAACGTGCCGGACCCGGTGCGCGAGCTCGAGAAGCCCTTCCTGATGCCGATCGAGGACGTCTTCACGATCACCGGCCGCGGCACCGTCGTGACCGGTCGCGTGGAGCGCGGCCAGGTCAACGTCAACGAAGAGGTCGAGATCGTGGGTATCCGCGAGAAGTCGACCAAGACCACCGTCACCGGTGTCGAGATGTTCCGCAAGCTGCTCGACTCGGGCCAGGCGGGCGACAACGTCGGCCTCCTGCTGCGCGGCATCAAGCGCGAGGACGTCGAGCGCGGCCAGGTCGTCGTGAAGCCGGGCACCACCACCCCGCACACCGAGTTCGAGGGCCGGGTCTACATCCTGTCCAAGGACGAGGGCGGACGGCACACCCCGTTCTTCAACAACTACCGCCCGCAGTTCTACTTCCGCACCACGGACGTGACCGGCGTCGTGACCCTCCCCGAGGGCACCGAGATGGTCATGCCGGGCGACAACACGGACATCAGCGTCGTGCTGATCCAGCCGGTCGCCATGGACGAGGGTCTGCGCTTCGCCATCCGCGAGGGTGGCCGGACCGTCGGCGCGGGCCAGGTTACCAAGATCAACAAGTGACGTCGGCGCCCTGAATTCGGGTCAATACACCCCCGAGTTCAGGGCGTCAACTCACGTGTGCGACACTATTCAGGTTGCTCGTCCTGGGGCGGCCGAATCCTGATCGGTTTTCAATCGACTGGGTTCCGGCCGCCCTGGTATGAGCGGCCACGGTCCGTGGAGCTCGTCCTTCGGGTGAGGCTAGCGGGCAAGGCCAGTAGGGACGACCCCGTGTCGGCCCGCGGCCTCCTCACGTAGAGGAAGACCAGGCAAGACGACGATCCTTAGGGATCCGTCTGTGCGGCGGGCGCGACACGCCCGACCGCGTGGACCGGGGACAGGGCCGTTGAACTGCTGAAACCCGGGCTCCGGCCCAGGTTGACGAGACAAAGCGGCACGAGACGACAAGGAACGCAGCCACCATGGCGGGACAGAAGATCCGCATCCGGCTCAAGGCCTACGACCACGAGGCGATCGACACCTCGGCGCGCAAGATCGTGGAAACGGTCACGCGCACCGGCGCCCGTGTTGTCGGGCCGGTGCCGCTGCCTACCGAGAAGAACGTTTACTGCGTCATCCGCTCGCCGCACAAGTACAAGGACTCGCGCGAGCACTTCGAGATGCGCACGCACAAGCGTCTGATCGACATCCTCGACCCGACGCCGAAGACGGTCGACGCGCTCATGCGCATCGACCTCCCGGCGAGCGTCGACGTCAACATCCAGTAAGCGTTGGGCGAGCGGCGGAGATAAGAACTCATGTCTGACAGGCAAATGAAGGGCATCCTGGGCACCAAGCTCGGCATGACCCAGGTCTTCGACGAGCAGAACCGGGTCGTCCCGGTCACTGTCGTCAAGGCCGGTCCGAACGTGGTGACCCAGGTCCGGACCACCGACAAAGACGGCTACGCGGCCGTGCAGCTGGCGTTCGGCGCGGTCGACCCGCGCAAGGTGAACAAGCCGCGCACCGGCCACTTCGACAAGGCTGGCGTGACGCCGCGCCGGCACCTCGCCGAGCTGCGCACCACCGACGCCGAGACCTACGAGGTCGGCCAGGAGATCACCGCTGAGGTGTTCGAGGCAGGCACTTCGGTCGACGTGACCGGTACCAGCAAGGGCAAGGGCTACGCCGGTGTCATGAAGCGCCACGGCTTCAAGGGCCAGGGCGCGAGCCACGGTGCGCAGGCCGTGCACCGCAAGCCGGGTTCGATCGGCGGCTGCGCCACGCCGGGCCGCGTGTTCAAGGGCCTGCGCATGGCGGGCCGGATGGGTAGCGACCGGGTCACCACGCAGGGCCTGACCGTGCACGCCGTGCGCGCCGAGGACGGCCTGCTGCTGATCAAGGGCGCGGTGCCCGGTCCCAAGGGCGGCCTGCTGTTCGTGCGCAGCGCCGCGAAGGGTGGAAACTGACGATGACGAGCGTCGAGCTGAAGACTCCGGCCGGTAAAGCCGACGGCACCGTCGAGCTCCCCGGGGAGATCTTCGACGTGCAGGCCAACGTCGCGCTGATGCACCAGGTCGTGGTGGGCCAGCTGGCCGCCGCGCGCCAGGGCACGCACGACACGAAGACCCGCGGTGAGGTCTCCGGTGGCGGCAAGAAGCCGTACCGGCAGAAGGGCACCGGGCGCGCCCGCCAGGGTTCGACCCGTGCGCCGCAGTTCGCCGGCGGTGGCGTCGTGCACGGCCCCACGCCGCGCGACTACACCCAGCGCACCCCGAAGAAGATGAAGGCCGCCGCTCTGCGTGGCGCCCTCTCCGACCGGGCCCGCGCCGGCCAGCTGCACGTCGTGACGGAACTGGTCACCGGCGAGAAGCCGTCGACCAAGACCGCGAAGTCGGCGATCGCCGCCGCGACCCAGGCCAAGCGCGTTCTCGTGGTCCTGCACCGCGACGAGGAGCTCGCCTGGGTGTCCGCGCGGAACCTGCCGTACGTGCACCTGATCTGGGCTGACCAGCTCAACACCTACGACGTCCTGGTCAACGACGACGTCGTGTTCACCAAGGCCGCCTACGACGCGTTCGTGGCAGGTCCCGTCCGCGGGAAGGTCGTCAAGGCCCTCGCGCGTTCGAGCGAGGTTTCGGAAGGGAGTGACGAGAAGTGAGCTCGGTCGCCATCCCGGACCCCCGCGACATCCTGCTCGCGCCGGTGATCTCCGAGAAGTCCTATGGACTGCTCGAGGACCACAAGTACACGTTCATCGTCCGTCCGGACGCCAACAAGACCCAGATCAAGATCGCGGTCGAGAAGGTGTTCGGCGTGAAGGTCGTCAGTGTCAACACGGCCAACCGCCAGGGCAAGCGGAAGCGGACTCGTACCGGCTTCGGCAAGCGCAAGGACACCAAGCGCGCCATCGTGACTCTTTCGCCTGAGAGCAAGGCGATCGAGATCTTCGGCGGACCCACCGCGTAAAGGACTGAGCTGACAATGGGCATCCGCAAGTACAAGCCGACGACCCCGGGTCGTCGCGGTTCGAGCGTCTCGGACTTCGCCGAGATCACCCGGTCCACGCCGGAGAAGTCGCTGCTGCGTCCGCTGAGCAAGACCGGCGGCCGGAACGCTTCGGGCAAGATCACCACCCGGCACAAGGGCGGTGGCCACAAGCGCGCCTACCGCGTGATCGACTTCCGTCGTCACGACAAGGACGGCGTGCCGGCCAAGGTCGCGCACATCGAGTACGACCCCAACCGCACCGCGCGCATCGCGCTGCTGCACTACGCCGACGGCGAGAAGCGCTACATCATCGCGCCGGAGAAGCTGAAGCAGGGCGACACGGTCGAGAACGGCCCCCGCGCCGACATCAAGCCGGGCAACAACCTGCCGCTGCGCAACATCCCGGTCGGCACCGTGATCCACGCGATCGAGCTCCGCCCCGGCGGCGGCGCGAAGATGGCCCGGTCCGCCGGCGCCCGCGTGCAGCTCGTCGCCAAGGACGGTCCCTACGCCCAGCTGCGTCTCCCCTCGGGCGAGATCCGCAACGTGGACGTGCGCAACCGCGCGACCGTCGGCGAGGTCGGCAACTCGGAGCACTCGAACATCAACTGGGGCAAGGCGGGCCGCAACCGCTGGCGCGGCAAGCGCCCGACTGTCCGCGGTGTCGTGATGAACCCGGTCGACCACCCGCACGGCGGTGGTGAGGGCAAGACGTCCGGTGGTCGCCACCCGGTGAACCCGAACGGCAAGCCCGAAGGCCGCACGCGCAAGAGCAAGCCGTCCGACAAATTGATCGTCCGCCGCCGGCGCACCGGCAAGAAGCGCTGAGCAGGGAGGTAGAAGCACATGCCACGCAGCCTTAAGAAGGGCCCGTTCGTGGACGACCACCTGCTCAAGAAGGTGGACGCTCTCAACGAATCGGGCAAGAAGACCGTGATCAAGACTTGGTCGCGGCGCTCCACGATCATCCCGGACTTCCTGGGTCACACGATCGCGGTGCACGACGGCCGCAAGCACGTCCCGGTGTTCGTCACCGAGGCGATGGTGGGTCACAAGCTGGGCGAGTTCGCCCCGACGCGGACCTTCAAGGGCCACATCAAGGACGACCGCAAGTCGCGCCGCCGCTGAGCGGGCCAGAGAAAGTTAAGGGAAGCAGATGAACGCCCAGTCAAACGCCACGGCCGCAGCCGAAGAGCTGCCTACGGCCGTCGCGCGGGCTCGTTTCGTCCGGGACGCCCCGATGAAGGTGCGCCGGGTGATCGAGCTCGTCAAGGGTCGTAGCGTCAGCGAGGCCTTGGCCGTGCTCCGGTTCGCGCCGCAGGCGGCCAGCACGCCGCTCGCGAAGGTCATCGCCAGCGCGGCGGCCAACGCCGAGAACAACCTCCAGCTGGACCCGGAGACGCTCTGGATCAAGTCCGCGACCGCCGACGAGGGCCCGACCCTCAAGCGCATCCGTCCGCGTGCCCAGGGCCGTGCGTACCGGATCCGCAAGCGCACCAGCCACATCACCGTGGTGGTCGAGTCGCGGCCTGCGGAGAAGAAGAGCAACAAGAAGGCAGGTGGCCGGTAGTGGGCCAGAAGATCAACCCGCACGGCTTCCGCCTGGGTATCACCACTGACTGGAAGTCGCGCTGGTACGCCGACAAGCAGTACGCGGAGTACGTGGCCGAGGACGTCAAGATCCGCAAGCTGCTCTCCACCGGCATGGAGCGCGCCGGCATCTCCAAGGTCGAGATCGAGCGCACCCGTGACCGCGTCCGCGTCGACATCCACACCGCCCGGCCGGGCATCGTCATCGGCCGCCGCGGCGCGGAGGCCGACCGGATCCGCGGCGCGCTGGAGAAGCTGACCAAGAAGCAGGTCCAGCTGAACATCCTCGAGGTGAAGAACCCCGAGGCCGACGCGCAGCTGGTCGCGCAGGGTGTCGCGGAGCAGCTGAGCAACCGCGTGGCGTTCCGCCGCGCGATGCGCAAGGCGATCCAGACCTCCATGCGCTCGCCGCAGGTCAAGGGCATCCGCGTGCAGTGCGGCGGTCGTCTCGGCGGCGCCGAGATGTCCCGTTCCGAGCACTACCGCGACGGCCGGGTCCCGCTGCACACGCTGCGCGCTGACATCGACTACGGCTTCTTCGAGGCCAAGACGACGTTCGGCCGCATCGGCGTGAAGGTGTGGATCTACAAGGGCGAGCTGGTCGGCGGCCTGAAGGCGCGCGCCGAGCGCGACGCCGCCGCGTCGGCCGCGGACCGCGCGCCGCGCCGCGAC
>NZ_SDLS01000090.1:0-302 GCF_004522315.1 Amycolatopsis sp. CFH S0740
ACCGCGGCGCAGCCGGCCTCGATCGCGGCGAACACGTATTTGGGCTGGAAGTGGATGTCGGCGATCACCGGGATCTGCGATTTCTTCGCGATCGCGGGCAGCGCCTCGGCGTCGTCGGCCGACGGGCACGCGACGCGCACGATGTCGCAGCCCGCCGCGGTCAGCTCGGCGATCTGCTGCAGGGTGGCGTTGACGTCGGAGGTCAGCGTCGTGGTCATCGACTGCACCGAGATCGGGTGGTCGCTGCCGACCCCCACCGACCCCACCATCAGCTGGCGGGTCTTGCGACGCTCGGCGAGAAC